>CAUWNL010000162.1:0-5314 GCA_963559995.1 uncultured Sarcina sp. | reverse complement strand
AATATATTTGAATTATATCCATATTTAGGTTTACACAATCAATTATACATTACCATAAAAAATATTTAAATTTAAATTAAGCCGTTCTTTATATTCTAAATTATAAATATATTTTAATTAATATCCTTAGCATATATACTATATATACTATTTGTAATACTCTCTTCAAAAAACATTTTAAAAACAATTTTATCTTTATTCATATCATAAAAAAATTTAAAATCCTCTGTACATATAAAATCTATAATTTCTTTTTTTAACTTTTCATTCTTAGCTCTTTTTCTTAGTTTTGATATATAAAGTGTAAATTCATCATACTCTTTTAGTGAACTTTCTATTTTATCTCCTAAAAGTTTAGATATTTTAGGAACTCCAACCTTTGTACTTACTGAAAAACTTAAATTATTAAGATTTCTTTGTGAAGGTATGACTCCCATACCATTTTTAAATTCTGTAGAATCTATATATATTTTATTTAAGTCTTCACAATCTTTTATTATGGTTTTACATAACTCCTTATCATCTATAGCAATTAAAACTATATGACCACTAACTAAAAAATCCTTATGATAACTGCCTTTAATATACTTTATATTATAATCCTTTAATTTTAAAATTTCCTCTGAAAAGTCTTTTGATAAAACTTCTATAGTACATCCATTTGTACAAAAAGTTTTAGCCTTTATAGCTGCACCTTTTCCTGCTCCAATTACTTTTATTTTAATCTTACTTGAAAAAAAATTTAGAGCAATATATTTATTATTATCCATAACCACACCTTATTACTTAAATTTATTTAATATTATATATTAGATAATTATTATCATATAAAATTTATTATATATGAATTTTTTTATCTATTCTACCCGTAAATATAAAAAAGGCTGTTTTTTAACAGCCTTTTTCTACTTACTTGTTTGCATCTATTATTTCTTGTATTTCATCTTTGCAAGCACCACAAACTGAACCTGCCCCTGTTGCTTCCTCTATAGCATCAACAGTCTTTGCTCCGTCTTTTACTGCTTTAATAATATCATCATCTGTTAATCCTAAACAAGTACAAACCTCTTTACTCATTTTTATCTCCTCCTAATTTAAATTTGATACATAATATATTTTGCTTTTATTTTTTAAATTTATTCTTAAAATATTTTATATAGTAAACTTAAATTATCTTATAAAATGAGTAAATACTTTATTTTGAACTTCTGGTTCCTTAACAGTACCTTTTCCATTTTCAACAAGCTTCATAAGCCATGCCATGTTTTGCCCTAAAACGGACATTATTTGTTTTCCTTCATGGTCTTGTGTAACTTCTCCTGGAGCTGTTCCATGTATAACGTTCCAATAATTTGATGTTGGCATTAGCATTTCTGAATAATTTAAGAAATTGTTTAATTGTTCAAATACAGGAACTCCTCCGGAACGTCTAACAGCTACAACTACTGCTCCAACTTTATGTCTATACATTCCTCCATTAGAACTTCCAACATAAAATGCTCTATCTAAAAATGATTTCATAGTTCCACCTATTGCTGAAAAATGCACTGGTGAACCTAAAATTATTCCATCAGCCTCATCCATTTTTGCTATCCATTCATTTACATCATCATTTTTCATAACACATTTTTTATCTTTATTTTTAGCACAACCTCCACATGCCATACAACCTCTTACGGTTTTATTACCAACATGAACTATTTCTACTTCTATGCCTTCTTTTTCTAGTTCATCTGCCACCATTTTTATAGCGTGATATGTATTCCCTTCTTTTTTAGGACTACCATTAAATGCAACTACTTTCATAATCTTTTCTCCCATATTTAAATATTTATACTTGTTTTATTTGTTCATTCTCATATGAACAAATAAATTATATCACATTATAAAATTTAAATCAATCTATTCTAAGACATCAATTATTATTTTAGATAAAATTATCACAATACATTAAATATAAATTTTAATGTATTGTGATTTTTAGTTACTCTTCTTTCATAAAGAAACTAATATCTAACTCCATTCCAATAAACATTATCTTTTATTACTGCTTTTGGACCTGGATTTACATCTTTCATAGCCCATTTTTTAAATTCCATAAATCCTGTTCTATCTACAATATATCCTATATGCTCTTTTCCACCTGGAGCTGTTCTATCTATATATTGTTCAACATAGTCATATGTGTTTTCTATCATTTTTACTATGCTATCTTCATCAATCCAAATTGCAAAATCTTCTGCAAGCCTTGGGTTTTTCTTACCTGTTCTACCCATTATAACTAGTCTGTAGTATTTTTCTTCACTTCTAGTCCATGCACTTGTCGGACATGCCATTACACATTCTCCGCAACCTATACATTTATCAGCATTTCTAACTACTTTATAATTCTCAAATTTTAAAACATCTGCTGATTTTCTCTTACAAGCTTTTATACATGCTCCACAAGCTACGCATCTATCTTTTTCATATTGAGGCTCTGTCATACCTATGATACCAAAATCATGCATTCTAGCTTTTATACAGTCATTTGCACAACCTGTTAAAGCTATCTTTACATGTAAATCACTTGGGAATATAACTTTTTCCACTCTCTTTGCAAATTCTGTTGTGTTATAGTTTCCGTAAGGACAATATTTGTTTCCTACGCAAGATGTTACGTTTCTTGTACCTGAAGCATCATATCCTTTTCCTGGAGTTTCTTGGTTTATTTTAAGTTCTGCTATAATTGGTTGTAATAATTCATTAACCTTTGGTATATCTTCCATTTTTATTCCTGGAAGCTCAAAACCTTGTCTTGCAGTTATTTGAACATTACCATTCCCAAATTTTTCTGCTATTTCTTGAATTCTTGCAAGATGTTCAGCTTTTAAATATCCACCTGGTACTCTTATTCTTGAAGCTGTCATTCCTCTTTGTTTAACAACTCTAAATGCATTCTTTTTAAGTTTTTTAGTATTTATATCTAAAGACATATTAAGCCCCTCCTAGTCCTTTAAAAGTTTTCCTTTTGTATAGTTAAATACTGGTCCATCTAGACAAACATAAGTTTCTCCCATTCTACAGTGTCCACATTTTCCAAGTCCGCAACACATTTTTCTTTCTTGAGATATCCAAATATTTTCTTCTTTAATTCCAAGTTTTAAGAATTCTTGAACACTAAACTTCATCATCATTGGAGGTCCAACAACTATTACTTGAACATTTTCCATATCTTTTATTTTAAGTTCTGGAATATATTTAGTTACAAGTCCAACATTTCCTTTGTATCCTTCTTCAGCTGAGTCTACAGTGATTACTACATCAATTGATTTTTCCCAAGCTTTTATATCATCTTTAAATAACATATCTTTAGGAGATTTAAATCCTGCAATTAAAGTTGTACCTTTATTTTCTGAAGGATTTTTAGCAAAATGATCAACTACTCCTCTAACTGGTGAAAGTCCTGTTCCCCCAGCTACAACTATAAGTTCTTTTCCTCTGTAGTTATCAAGTTCAAATCCATGTCCATAAGGTCCTCTCATAAATAGAGAATCTCCCTCATATTTTTGGAAAACTTCGTTAGTTACAAGACCAACTCTTCTTATAGTAAGGTCAACATAGTTTTCACCAATACCACTTACTGATATAGGAGCTTCACCAAACTTTGGTATAGACACTTCAAAGAATTGACCAGGCTCAACATCTCCTACATATTCCATTCTGAAAGTGTATTCTATTTCTGTATGTTCTATTACTTTTAATATTTTTGACATAAAAGGAATGTATTCATTTTTCATCTTATTTCACCTCATCCATAGCATCGTTAAGTTTGTTTACACAATTTGAGAAAGATATATATTCAGGACATATATCATCACATCTTCCACAACCTACACACATGTTATAACCAAATCTTTCTTTATGGTCATAAACTTTGTGCATAACCTTAAATCTCATTCTTTGACCTTTTTCTTGTCTGAATGAATGACCACCTGCCATAGTAGTGTATCCATCAACTTCACATGATGCCCAAACTCTTCTTCTTTCTCCTGTTTTTTCATTATCCTTGTAGAAAATATCTTGCATTGTAAAGCATGTACATGTTGGACATACGAAATTACATCTACCACAAGCTATACATCTTTGAGAATATTCTTTCCACATATCAGAATCCATAACTTTAGGATCTAAATTCTTTGGAATATTTACTCTTACATTATTTTCCTTAACAAATTCAGGAACAACATCTAAAGATTCAGTTTTTAATTCATTAAAGATTCCATTTAAATATTCATCTTTAACGTCTAAATAAACTTCACCATCTTTAACTCCTATATATGCATCATAACTATCTGTTTTGTTACTTTCCATATCTACACAGAAGCAATTTTCAAAGCTTTCTTTACATCCTATAACTATAAACTTTGCACCTTCTCTTACTCTTTTATAGTACATATCTTCAAAACCATTATTTAAATACATATCATCTATTCTTTTTAAAGAGTGCATATCACAACTTCTTAAAAATATTATTGCATCTTTTACTTCTTTCTTTGGTTCACTAAAACTATCCTCTGTAAAGTAGAAAAGAGTTTGAGTTATTGGAAGTAATACTTCTTTATAAGAAAAATCAGATTTTTTATTAAATTCTATTTCTTCTATAGTATTCACTTGTCCATATCTTACCATATCAGTTTCTGAACTTCTTCCTTTTCCTACAAAAACTTTAGGGGCATATATATTGTAGTCTTTTGACAATTTTTCTAATGCAGTATTAAAGTTTCTAGCACTTAATTTGAATCCCATTATAACACCTCTTTGATTTATCTTATCGCTTTATATAGATTAAATTATATTGTTAAAATATTCACTCTATTTGCGTCATTAACTTAATTTCTTAACTGTTTTAAATTATAAGATTAATACAAAAAAAATAATGTGATAAAAATCACATTATCCTATAGATATTGTTTTCTAAGTAGATTTTTTTTAACTTTAAATATATTTAGATAATTTTTTCTATTTAATCATAATATTTATAATCTATATCTTAACTTTTAAAATACTCAGCCAATCTTTCACGATTTAATATAATTATTTGTTTATTTCTCATTTTTACAAACCCACTTTCTTGAAGTATCTTCATAGATCTTGAAATTGTTTCACGGGTTGCACCAAACATATCCGCAATATAAGTCATAGTTATATTTAAATTTATTAAAATTCCTTCTCTATCTTCAACACCATAATCTTTAGATAACTTCCAAAGCTTAGCTGCAAGTCTTTTTTCTATCTTTATAGGAGTTGCATTTTTAAGTTGTCTATAAAGCCT
>CAUWNL010000161.1:0-5376 GCA_963559995.1 uncultured Sarcina sp. | reverse complement strand
ATTCTAAATGGAATTATAAATTTAGAAGACTAAAGTGTTATCCTTAAGAAATTATTAAAGATAACATTATTTCAATTGAATGCATAGGAAGTAGTCAAGGTAAATCCATCTACTGCTAATATCTTAGTTCATGGTGGTATGTAATTAGATAAGAGAATTAATAAAACTTTATAATTCATCTTCTAAATTAATCTAAAAGCATAAATAAAGTATTATCTCTTTCTCTGATATTTCCAATAGTATATATTTATGAGTATCCCCAAATCCATTTTGTGTTTATTAATGCATGTTGTTTTAGCTTCAATTAAATCACTTTTTTCTATTAAAAAGTTTAATCTCATGTTATTCTTCCTTTAGAATATTCATTTACACCTTATTTTTAGATATAAGTTAAATATCCTTTATATAAGGATAAAATAATAAATAAGTGTAATTAGCATAGAAATATTTCATTATTCCAATAATTCTCAATTCTTATAATATGATTATTGTATTGTTTCCCCAAAACGTTCATAAACCCTCCTAATATTTTTACTACTATGTAGTATTTTTCTTATTTAAATATACAAAAATAATAATAAATATAAAACAATTTTTACTAATTTATACAGATAAATTGTTTTTACTTAAAATTCTTTAATTTTAGTTGTAAAATATATAGAGTGGTATTGAACAATAGTTTTTTATTTAAAAATAAGTGTAATATATAATATATTATTGTAAATTTAATTTTTTATGTTTAATCTTACAAAGGAGAAATTTGATATGAGTGCAGCTATAAAAAAAGCAACTATTTTATTATTGGTTATGGTTATTTTTATATTCTTAGCTAAAACATTTTTAGGGGAAGAGAATGTAACAGTAGGGGTGGGAGTTGTCCTTATGAGCTTTATGCTTTTAGGTAAGGATTTAACGGGAAACTTACTTAAAAATACTTTAGAGCTTATATGTTTAATTATATTTATATGTTTTTGTACATATATAGCAAACTTTAATATCTATTTAGGTCTTGTAATAAACTTCATAGGAGTTTTTGTAACAACCTATGCATCTATGTCTGACTTAAAAAGATTTATCTATCAACCATTTTTAATTGTATATGTATTGATGCTTACTAATATGGCACATAATGAAGATATATCCCTTAGATTTATAGGATTTATAATAGGTGGATTATTTGCTATGTTCCTTCAATATTTAATAAACGGTAAAAAAGGTAGCAAGGTAGCAAAAAAAAGCTTATCAAACATTGTAAACTATCTAATAGAGGAAATTACCTTAGTTAAGGAAGAAAAGCCTATAAACTCTTATAAAGATAAAATAAATGAAGAGATAAGAAGATGGAATGATACTATATTAGAAAGAAGAGATAGTTATTTTGATTTTACTAAAGTGGAAGAATTTCAATTAAATATAATAAGTACATTAGAAAGTTTTCAATTATCAATAGAAGATTTAGAAAAATATAATAAAGATAATCATTATAAAGAGGTTTTATTAGACTTAGATAACTTTTTTAATACTTTGAAAAAAACCATAAATAAGAAAGATTGTTATAAAGAACTTATTAAAGAATTCAAAGAATTTCATGAAAAATATGAGAGAGAAAGCGAAAATGATTATTTACTATTTGAGGTATTTAAAACTCTAGAAAGACTTGATTTTTATATAATTGATATGATAAATGCCTATAATGATAAGAGTTATAGAAATAGTGTTTTACAAATAGAAAAACCATCTATTTGGTATATGATAAAAGCATCAGTGAGTAAAAACTCTGTAAGATTTACCTTTTCACTTAGAGTAGCTTTAATGATTTCAATTGCCTATTTTGTAACTAGAATATTTAACTTTAATCATGGATCATGGATAATTATAACTATAGCAATGGCCTCAGTACCATATAAAGATAATATGAAATATGCAGGATTTAGTAGAATATATGGAACATTAATAGGAGCTAGCATATTCTTTGTATTGTTTACCTTTATGCATGATGAAATTGTTAGAATCGCAATTATAATGGTAGGTTTTTATATAATGAATATGACTAAAAATAATATTGCTAAAAACTCATGTTCTACGATTTTAGCATTAGGTATCTTTGGTTTATCTGAAACTAATACTTTATCAATAGCTTCAGATAGAGCGATTTGTGTAATCATAGGCGTAATTATAGCCTTTATATTTAGTATTTTAGTATTACCTTATGATATAGAAAAAGAAACTAAAACTTTAATAGATAAATATAATAAGATTTCAAAAGAATCTATAAAAAAATTAGAGAATTTAGATAAAATAAAAGAGAATAGAATTTTTATAAAGAATGTTTTAAATATTTCAAGAGCTTTAGAACATAAAATATCTGTTAATAATAGAGCATTAAACAATGAAGATATAGATAAGTTTATTCAGGAACAAAGAAATATAATAAATAATTTATATATTCTTATGAGTAATATGGATGATTTAACTTTAAGGGAAGGGGTTACAAAGGAAAATTTCAAAAAATATATAAGAAAATTTTATAATAACTTAGAGGAAGAACATGAAAAATTATTAAAGAGATTTAATGAGTATTCCTTAAAAAATTTTTCTATGAATGATAAATTTAGATATTATAGTATTTGCAAATTATTTTATGATGAAAGGAATTTAGATAATTTCATAAAAGAAAAAAAACTAATAGAATAACATTTTAAAACACTAAACAGGTTAGTCGTAATTCTAACCTGTTTAGTGTTTTAAAATGAAATAAATAATTTCATTCTTTGCCTGTTTTGCTTCTTTTATTGGATATAATGGATAAACAAGGCCAATTTTTTCACCTACATGAAGGTTAACTTTCACTCCAGCACCTTTTAATTTCTCATATGTCTTAATGAATGCTATCTTTATATAAAATTTCCCATGAGCTGACTCATAAATGGATTTCAGATAAATTATTCATATTTTCTCTCCACCAGTTACATCAACGTAAGTAGAAAGAAGAACCATTTTTTAGGTAAGGGCATCCTAAATCTTGGCTTGTTGCATAAGTGATAGAACAAAACCACCTCCAGCAGAGTCTCCTCTTATAACAACATTGTGCACATTCTGTTCTTTCTGCGAGTTCGCTGACAAACTTCCAGTGAATTTAGTAGTGGAAGACCAAAGTTTATACACAAAAACAACAGCTTAGACGTGCTGGTGTAGTATAAAATTTAAGAGATAGTAGATTTTAATTAATCTATTATACCTAATTTTTTCCATTTAAAAATATTATCTAGAAGAATTATATATATTCTAATATACTATGTATAAATAAATTAATTTTGTCTTGTATTTTATCAAGTTCTTCTATAATTAATTTTTCTCTATTCTTTACTTTTTTATATTGTCTAATTTTTTCTTTTAATATGTTAGCATTTTCGATTGCTTTATTATATTCTGGATATACCTTTGAAAATATTTGTAATTGAATTATAATCTACATAATACATGACACAATCTTATCACCAGCTTGATTATATTCTATGCTACATTTACCATAAGTATAATAGTTACACACATTTTCTGAGAAATTACTAAATAAGATTGATATGTTATTACAATAATTAACTAATTCCTTTTTGTTATCTTCTTTTTTATTTTTTTCCTCTTGAAGTTTACCTATTTGTACTAAAACTAAAACAGTAATTACTGTAACTAAGCTCCCCCCATTACACTAGAAAAATATTCCCCAAATGTATTATCACCTATATTACAAGCGAGGAAACAAGTAAAGAAAAAAATACCAACACCAATACCTATTATTGTGCATAATAAAACTTTGTTATCTTTAAAGAGCATAGTTGAGTATTATACATTCTAAGTTTTAAATATAAATAGAGATTAGATAAAAACATACTATGAATAATTGAATATATCCTTCTAACCTTTTAATATTGTTAAATAACAATTTAAAATATAAATTAAGTATTATAGAATGTTGTTCCTAAGTATACATTAATAATTTTTTATTTATATAGTTTGATGACACATAAAGAAATAACAGAAGTAGAGATGGTTAAATTATTAGTATGTAGTAGATTGACTCTTTATAAATAGCTTAAATTATATAAATAGAAATAGATGAAGGCATTGCATAAAACAATTCCTTATCTATTTCTTAAAATTAGTTTATGCTTTAGAATTTTGTATATTGATAATATAACACAATATCCTGTTGTAATAGTACCCATTACTAATACAATAGTCCAATATATATTGTAATTATACTTAATTACTAGGAACATAAGGCGTATCCAAAGAATTAAGGGTATTAACAATATTATGCTTTGTTTTCTTTTAGATTTCTTAATATAGATACTATAGAATACTCCAAACAGTATAAGTTTTATTAATAAAGTAATAAAATCATTTTTAGATATATCTTCTTAAATATCTGATAGTACCATCCCATATATCCATAGTATCATTGAATAAGCAAAGAAAATAAGTTCTAAGGCTATATCAATAAATTTAATCATATAAAAGTTTATCCCCTCCCTATATACATTCTTATTATATATACCATAATTTATATAAATAATATTAATTTTCAAATAAAGTATTATTTTAAAAATTATTTATAACATTTGATAAAGAGTTTATTTATAAATTTTTCCCCAATCGCACATGGCATCCATAAGTGGGATTAATGATTCCCCTTTTATTGAAAGGCTATATTCCACTTTAGGCGGAATTTGAGGGTATTCTTTACGGATTATAAGGCCATCGGCTTCTAACTCTTTTAGTTGTACACTTAAGGTTTTATATGTAATCTTACCTACCAAGCGTCTTAGTTCATTATATCTAACTACTTTATGGTGATGTAGTATGTAAAGAATAACCATTTTCCACTTCCCTCCTATAACAGATAATGTATATCCAAAAGGGGTATCACCAATATTGTGATAGGTTTTAGAACTTTCATTACTCATTATTATATATCCTCCATAATAATATTTTTTAATAAAATTTACACTATCTTATAGGATAGTATAAGTCAATAAAGTGCGTACTTGTTATTAATATAATATACACTTATACTACTTGTAAAGATATATTAGAGATTAAACATTGGGAGGATATATGAATATAGAAAAAACAATAGAATCATTACAAAAAAAGGGCTATAAAGTGAGCTTTTTTAAATCAAAAGAAGAGGCAACACGTTACTTAGAAGAAAGTATAGAAGGAAAAACAATTGGATTTGGTGGTTCAAGAACTTTAACTGATTTAAATTTAAGGCTCTGTTTTAAATGAATGTTGAAAATGATACAATATAATTAACTTCGCAATTGTTATATATTGCGAAGCAAAAGGATAGGAGCATAGCTCCTATTTTTTATT
>CAUWNL010000160.1:0-5384 GCA_963559995.1 uncultured Sarcina sp. | reverse complement strand
GGAGTTTAATTAGGATATTAACACTATGAAAGGAAAATTGCTAAAAATCAATAAATAATATTGTAAATTTAATTTAAGCAATAATAATTATTATGAGTAATATGACAAAATCTTTAGGGGAGCAAGTATCAGAGCAGATAATTTTATTAATAAAAGAAAATGACTGGCAAGTTGGTGATAAGTTACCTAATGAGTATGAACTTGCACAAAAACTTAATGTTGGAAGAAGTACAATAAGAGAAGCTATAAAAACACTAACATCAAGAAATATTTTACAAGTTAAACAAGGAGCTGGAACTTTTATTTCCGAAAAATGTGGCATATCTGATGATCCTTTAGGGTTAACCTTTATTAAGGATAGATTAAAACTAGCACAGGATTTATTAGAGGTAAGGTTTATGATTGAACCTAAAATAGCCTCTCTTGCCGCAATAAATGCCACAGAGGAAGAGATAGGCCATATTGAAGATTTATGTAATAAAACAGAAGAACTTTTATTAAAAGGTGAGCCACATATGGAGTTTGATATAAAATTTCATGGTGCTATAGCTAAAAGTAGTAAAAATTTAGTAACTGCTAATTTAATACCAATAATAAATAAATCCATTGATGTATTTATAAATTTAACTAATTATAATTTAAGAATAGAGACTATGGAAACTCATAGGGAAATTTTGAATGCAATAAAAAGACGTGATAGTATAGGGGCTTATGATGCTATGTATTTACACTTAGTATATAACAGAAGAAATATTAATATGATAGTTGAAAAGAGTAAAGAAAACATCTGATGATATTATCAGATGTTTTCTTTACTTTAATATTTTAAAAAGCTAATTATATAAAAATTTAAAAAATGAAAATGTTTTCTGGAAAAATATTGATTTAATACATGTGATGTGATATTATTTAAACATAAAATACATCAGATGTATTTGAAATAGGGGGAGAGTTATGATTAGTCAAGAAATTAGAAAAATAGCTCCAGAAATGGATCCTTTAAGAAGAGGTATGGGATGGAGCTTAGATGATTTAGAAAAACCACAAATAATAGTAGAAAGTACTTTTGGAGATAGTCATCCAGGAAGTGCTCATCTTAATAGATTTGTAGAAAGTGCTATAGAGGGAATTAATAATAAAGGAGGGATGGGGTCAAGGTTTTATGCAACTGATATTTGTGATGGACAAGCACAAGGCCATGATGGGATAAATTATTCCTTAGCATCAAGAGATGTAATAGCATCTTTAATAGAAATACATGCAAATGCAACACCTTTTGATGGTGGGGTATTTATAACAAGTTGTGATAAAGGAGTACCAGCTCATTTAATGGCAATTGGTAGAATAAACATACCATCCATAGTTGTTACAGGTGGAGTTATGGAAGCTGGACCAAATCTTTTAACCTTAGAACAGATAGGAATGTATAGCGCTAAAGAGAAGCGTGGAGAAATAACAAAGGAACAATTAACTTATTATAAAAATAATGCTTGTCCTTCTTGTGGTGCATGTTCATTTATGGGAACTGCATCTACTATGCAAGTAATGGCAGAAGCTTTAGGTTTAATGTTACCAGGAAGTGCATTAATGCCAGCAACTTGTGAGGATTTAAATGATATGGCTATTAAAGCAGGAGAGAAAGTAATAGAAATTGCAAAAATGAATTTAAAACCTAGAGACATTGTAAGTTATAAATCTTTTGAAAATGCCATAATGGTTCATGCAGCTATTTCAGGGTCAAGCAATTCATTAATACACATACCTGCCATTGCACATGAATTTGGGATAGAATTTGATGCAAAAGAATTTGACAGGATTCATAGGTATATACCTTATTTATTAGATATAAGGCCAGCAGGGAAATGGCCAGCACAGTATTTTTATTATGCAGGTGGAGTTCCAGCTATAATGGAGGAAATAAAAGATTTTCTTCATTTAGATATTATGACTGTAACAGGAAAAACTTTAGGAGAAAACTTAGAGGATTTAAAGAAAAATGGATTTTATCATAAGTGCAATAAATATTTAGAGAAAGTTGGTCTTAAAAAAGAGGATATAATACGAAATTTCAAAAATCCAATAGGAGAAAATGGAGCTATAGCTATATTAAAAGGAAATCTTGCACCAAAGGGGGCAGTTGTTAAACATTCAGCAGTGGATAAGAGAATGCATAAGGCTATACTTAAAGCAAAGCCATTTGATAGCGAAGAAGAAGCTATAGATGCAGTAATAAAAAAAGCTATAAAGCCAGGGGATGCAGTAATTATAAGATATGAAGGACCAAAGGGAAGTGGAATGCCAGAAATGTTTTATACAACAGAGGCTATTGCATCAGATGAGGAATTATCATCAACTATTGCATTAATTACAGATGGAAGATTTTCAGGTGCTTCTAAGGGTCCAGCAATTGGACATGTATCTCCAGAGGCGGCAGTAGGAGGACCAATAGCATTAGTTGAAGAAGATGATTTAATAGAAATTGATATACAAAATAGAAAATTGCAGGTAATAGGAGTTAAAGGAAAAAGGTTAGAAGAAGAAAAAATCCAAGCTATATTTAAAATACGTAAGGAAAAATGGAGTCCAAGGGAGGAAAAATATAAATCAGGGATATTAAAAGTGTTTTCTAAAAATGCAGTAGATCCAATGCAAGGCGGATATATGAAATAGGTTAACTTAAATAATAAAGATAATATATTTTACTATTTTTTAAGACTACTTAGGTAAGTAAATTTTAGGGGGAAATTTTATGGTAACTGGGCCTTTTCTTATAATAGTGTTTTTATTAGCAATTACAATATTATTAGTATCTATTATTAAATTTAAGTTAAATGCTTTTATTTCTTTATTAATCACATCATTTGTTACTGCAATTTTAGTAAAAATGCCTATTGCAGATGTAGCCACAACTATTTCAAATGGATTTGGTTCAACTCTTGGAGGGATTGGGATAGTTACAGGTCTTGGTGTAATGCTTGGGAAGTTTATGTTTGAATCAGGAGCAATTGAGACTATAGCTAATACAGTGCTTAAAAAATTTGGAGATAAAAATAGCCCATCTGCTATAGCTATATCAGGTTTCTTAACTGGTATACCGGTTTTTGGAGATGTAGTATATATAATGTTTGCACCAATGCTTAGAGTGCTTTCAAAAAAAACAAATATATCAATGGTGACATTTGCTTGTGCTATATCTGTTGCTACAACTTGCACATATTCTTTAGTTATTCCAACACCAGCACCCCTTACAGTATCAGAATCTTTAGGAGTGGATGTAGGTATATTCTTTTTTTATGCACTATTTACAGCTTTTATAGCTACATTAGTTGGAGGGATATTTTATGGAAAAATACTAGATAAACAAGATAAGAAAAATAAGCATTTTTATACCTTTGAGGATATAGAAGACACTAAGTATCATAAAGATTTTGGTGGTGAATGTGCAACAACTACTATACAGGTTAAATCATTATCATTTATGAAATCATTATCTATGTTATTAGTTCCAATTACTTTAATCCTTTTAAGCAGTTTTTCTTCTTTAGTACTAGGTGAGCAAAACCAAATAACATTAATTATGAAATTTTTAGGTGATAAAAATGTTGCCATGCTTATAGGGGTAATATATACTACTTTAGTATCCAAAAAGTATTTAGTAAAAGGTGTATCAGAAATAATGAATGATGCAGCAGACCAAGTTGGATTAATTTTATTAATTACAGGAGCAGGTGGAGCTTTTGGAAAGGTGTTACAGGCTACAGGAATAGCTGATTATATAGCAGGTTCATTATCAAAATTTAGTATACCAATCCTTTTATTATGTTTTTTAATATCTCAGATAATACGTTGTGCACAAGGTTCTACAACAGTTGCCCTTATGACAACTGCATCAATTCTTTCAGGTACAATTGTACAAAGTACAGTATCTCCAGTACTTTGTGCAATAGCAATATGTGCAGGAGGAATAGGATTATCATTACCAAATGATTCAGGGTTTTGGGCAATAAGTAGATTTTTTAAGATATCTGTTGCAGATACAATAAGGGGATGGACAATTGGAGGATTTATTGCAGGGATAACAGCACTAGGAATAGTATCAATATTATCATTGTTTCAAGAATTTTTACCAGGACTTATGTAGACGTTTAATTTAATATGAGAAAATAAAGGTGCATTGTTAGTTAATGCACCTTAAATTTTATAAACTCATATCTAATACACATCTAAATTTAACTTTAGAGTCCATCATTTTCTTATAAGCTTTAGAAGCTTCTTCTAAAGGAAATACTTCAATCATTGGAAGAACCTTTGTAACTACAGAGAAGTTTAGAGTTTTATCTAAATCTCCACTAGCCCATCCTTTAATGGAGGCACTTGAACCTAAAAGCATACCTGGATTTATGCTCATTGGTTCATTAGAACCAGAAACAATGACCATTTCACCATTATAGCTTAGTGCAGGAATAAGGTCAGAAGCAGCTTTACTATTTGGTGCAGTAATTAATATTACTTTAGCTCCACCTAATTCTTGAATTTTTTTGGTGGCATCTTCCTTTCTACTATCTATATATATAGAAGCTCCAAGTTTTAGAGAAAGGTCTTTTTTATCATCTCCACGAGATAGGGCGATAACTTTAAAGCCTAATTTTTTAGCAAATTGAATTCCTAAGTGACCAAGTCCTCCAATTCCTTGAATAACCACGGTATCACCAGGTTTACCTTTACTTTCTGTCAATGCACCAAATGTAGTACGACCAGCACAAAGAAGAGGAGCAGCATCTAAAGCAGATAATTCATCTGGGATTTTAGCTATAGATTCAACATTAGCTATCATATATTCAGCGTATCCTCCGTCTATAGAAAGTCCAGTTACTAATTTGTTTTCACAGTTTTTAAAATCACCATTTTTACATGCTTTACATTCTAAGCAATAGCCTCCAAACCAACCAACACCTACTCTAGTTCCAACTTCAAAGCCTAAAACATCTTCACCTAACTTATCAACTATTCCAACTACTTCATGTCCAGGGATTCTAGGATAGAATGAATCTTTAGCTAAAAAGCCACCTTCTTTAATTATTGATTCTCCATGACAAACACCACAGGCCTCAACCTTGATTCTTATTTGGTTCTTTGAGGGGTTAGGAACTTCCCTATAAACTAGTTCAAAATCAGCACCAGGTGCTTTAACTTCAATTGCTTTCATTTTATTCATAATTTTCACATCCTTAAAAAATTATAATATTATATTTTATTTATTAAGGTATTAGATTTAAATAGTTATGTACAAAATTTAATAAAATACAATATACAAATAAATTATAGATAATTATTTACAAAGTGTAAATGTTTTAAATTACCACGATTTGAGTTCTATTAACTTT
>CAUWNL010000159.1:0-5409 GCA_963559995.1 uncultured Sarcina sp. | reverse complement strand
TTGTATTTTTCATTTTTGGCCTAATACTTATGTCATATGGAATTTCAGAATTAACATTTAATATAAATTACTGGAATAAACTATCTCATAAATTAAAGATAATTATTAAAGTTATATTTTCCATAGGAATATCCATTTTTATAGTTATTGAAGGAATGATTCTTTATAATGGACAACATAAAGATTTAACAAAACCAGATTATCTACTAGTTTTAGGTGCTGGCCTTAAGGGCCATGAAATAAAAACTTCCCTTAAACACAGATTAGATACAACACTAGAATTTAATAAAATATATCCTGATTTAAAAATAATAGTTTCAGGTGGACAAGGACCTGATGAAGATATATCAGAAGCTAAGGCTATGAAAGACTATTTAACTTCTCATGGTATAGATGAAAATCTAATAATAATGGAAGATAACTCTACTAATACTTATGAAAATTTCTTATTTACAAAAGATGTTTTAGATAAAATAACAAATAAAAATGACTATACACTTACTATAATCAGTAATGGATTTCATATGTATAGAGCAAAATATCTTGGAGAAAAAGTAGGCTTTAAATGTTTAGGCTATCCTGCCCCTTCAGAAGCTTTAACTAGTTTTAATTTTTATATAAGGGAATTTTTTGGAGTGATTAAAGCTTATATACTTAATAATTAACAAATCTCTTATCTTCAAAAATAAGAGATTTTCAAATTTACTATATAAATATCCAATTAATTCAAGTTATTTTACTATTTCATCTTATTTTAAAATTATCACTATATTTTTTTATAACACTTCCTATTAAAATTCCAATAACATACCATACAATGTAAAAAGCTATATATATTAATGTACTTTCTTTCATAATAAAGAATAAATAAATTAAATAACTTATTAAAGATACACCTAAAGCTAAGATTTTATGTGTATTGTTTACCATAGCTAAAACTCCTTGAACTAAAAATACTATTGGGAAAACTAAAACCACACTTATTATAGATAGCCCTTTTAAGTCCATGGAATTAAGTATAAATATTGAATTTCTTTGAATAAAACAAATTAAAATCACTAATATTGTAGGAAATAACGCTATACTGATATTCTTTTTACCCATACCATCCCCCTTTTATTGTTTTTTATCCCATATTTATAAAGTTATATCCTTATGTTCTAGCAATCAAAATATACGTATTATATAATACTATAATTTCCATATAAAAATATCCATAATTTATTATCAAACAATAAATTATTATTTTTATACACTATATAAATTTAATTGATTTTTTGTTAATTACATGGTATTATCTCTTATATTAACTTTTAGGAGGAGAACAATGGATTATATTGCATCTGTGATTAGACTCTTATTATTTCTTCTTATTCCAATCTTAATAATAGCTACTACAGTTTATTGGATTTACAGATTAGTGAACTCCTTTAAAACTACAATGAAAAAAACTAATGAGAAAAAATGGACTGAAGCATTTTATACATTTACTGTACTCTTTTTAAGCTTAGTTGGATTTTATTATAATATGTCATTAGTAAAGAATAAGTCTTTACTAAATGCTGGGGAAGCGCAAACAATATATGAAATCGGTCATGATATGATAACTGCCTATACTCCTTTAGCTTCTAAACACCTCTTTACTTTTTTAGTATTTTTTATATTAGGCATAATTTCATACTTTATACTTAAAGCATTTTTAAATAAATTAGCTCCAATTCCCTATGTAATTTGTTGTAGTATTTTAATAATTAATATTGCTTTTATGTTAATGTATATAACCCATACATATAACATTATTAATTTCACTTCTGATTTAATGTTGGGAGTTGTAGCTCTTTTATTTTCCTTTATATGTCTTACTCTTATGTATATAGTTATGCTAAAAGAATCCATGAGTATTATTAGAGAGCGAGAACAACGATTAAAAAAAGAATATAAGAATAAATACTTAAATAAGATTTATATCTTTTTTATAAAATATAACACTATGCCTATATTTTCGATTATATTAGCATTTCCACTATTAATAATAATTCAATTAATTCTTGTACTATTTGGGCAACAACCAGATAGTTTTATTAAGGTATTTTTTGAGACAAGCAGTTATAACTATTCGAAAATAATTCCACCAGACCCAATTATTATTCCTGGGGATAGCCACTATCTTTGTACAGTATCTGCAAGAGGACATGAAAAAATAGTAAAACCTCTTCGCTTAGGTATAAGGAGAAATAAAAAAATTTTAGTAAATAGACAGCTTTTAATAGCTAATGCCTTTGAGAATATTTTAGAAGAATATACACCAAAATTTCATAAGTTTATCAGGTATATTTATGATAAATATGGTTATCCTATAAGTAAACATATTAATAGAAAACTTACTGCAGATTTTATGTATTTTGTTATGAAACCTTTAGAATGGATATTTCTAATTATTCTATATTGCGTAGATAAAAATCCTGAAAACAGAATAAATACTCAATACAGTGAACTTAGGCAATAAGTATTTTTCATTAACATTATGATAAAGGGCATAGACAAATATTTGTCTATGCCCTTTACTTTATCTAATTAAACTATATATATAAGAGTCATGATACCTTCCATGATGAAATCTATATTTTCTAAGCAGACCTTCCTTTAAAAAGCCTACTTTTCCAAGCACTCTTTGGACAGCTATATTTTCTATATCTGTATCTGCTTCTATCCTTATAATTTGATAATTATTAAATAAATACTCTGTCATTATCTTTAAAATAACAGTTCCTCTTCCCTTATTGCAATTCTCTTGATTTAATACAAGTCCAATTTTTACAATACCTTCTCTATAAAAATTAAGATATACTAATCCAATCTTAGTACCTTTTTCAATAATTATTAGTACTTGAAATTCCTTTGAACAAAAACCACTTTTGTCATATTCTTTTTTTAATTCATTTAATGACTGAAACTTAAACTCTTGAAAGTTCCCTCTAAATTTTTCTGAATTCCATCTATATATTAAGTCTAAATCCTCATCTTCAATAGTTCTTATAACTATATCTCCCTTGTTAATCATTCATTTTAGCCCTTTCTTTTAATTTTATTAATAATTTAGAATCTCATTAGATAATTTTATAACTATAATGTATTTTACATTAATTATTTAGTTATAAAAAATACATAGAATTTGTATATATTCTACGTCTATAATATTTCATATAATTATTTAATCTTTGCATCTACTTTAATTATTAATCTAGCATTTTCTTCTTTTCTGAAAGTAAATCAGTATAAAAGTAACTTGTTGCTGTTATATAATAAGGCCCTACCCATAGAATTACAATACCTGCAGTTATTACAACCACAATAAGCCACCCTATAATGTTAAATTAAATAATAGAAAATCTAAGGCATGTCCTTTTGTTAACCTCCAACTTTCCTTTATAGCTCCTATAGCTGTATAATCACCATTATTTATTATATATAAGGCCAAGTTTAATCTTAATATTAAATAAATTCCTGGTATTATAAAACAAATATATCCTATTCCTTGTATAATTTCTAATAATATTACTAAAAATATTTTTTGAACTGCTCTATCACTAAATCCACTAAACATATTTGAATAAGAAGCTTCTTCCCTAGCTACATTTAAATTAATTCCGTAGGATATAATACCCATAACTAAAAGATTTTGAATTATAGCAAAAACTATGATACAAATGCTATAAACCACGCCACTTTCAGTTGTACCAACAAATAATAATATAAATGCTACTGCCAAAATATTTATAATATAAAATGTTAATAGTTCTAAAATATATGTCCCCCTCTACCAATTAGCGCTTTATTAGCATCCAATTTTATCTCACTTGATCTTCTCAATTTTTCCTCCTTTAAGTTATAGTTAACCAATTTAATTTAAGTATTGAATATTTTTATCTATAATCACTTTTTGATATACGCTATCATTTTATTTTTAAAAAAATATTATAATTGTTATATAGTTAACTTATTAATTATTTTTTCAAAATTATAGAATAATATTATATATATTTATTATAAGAAAAATATTACATTATTTAAATCATAAATATACTTTATTTTTAAAAATTTATTATTCTTCTATATTTTTATACTATTAAATCTCTAATTATAAATTAAAATTGAAGATATTATTTACATGATTTTTAAAATAATAGAGAGACTTAAGCTTAAACCTCTCTATTTTAAAAATCATTAAGAACCTATTGAAAATTCAAAAGTTGGACCATTTCCTCTTCCACTTGTCGTATTTTCACCCCTATTTATTTTCTCAACTGCTTCATTAACAGATAAAGTTGTATCGTTTATTTTTTCAAGAGAACTACTTATATCCTTCATTACTTGTGATACATCCTGAGGTTCTCCAGTTGAAATTAATTTTAATGCTTCTTTAAAATTACTTATATAGTAATAGTAAGCACCATTAGCTTCA
Organism: uncultured Sarcina sp.; assembly: GCA_963559995.1. Classification (GTDB taxonomy): domain Bacteria; phylum Bacillota; class Clostridia; order Clostridiales; family Clostridiaceae; genus Sarcina. Next base: position 947 of record CAUWNL010000159.1, on the reverse strand, counting down.
CTTATCCCTCTTGCTAATCTTTTATTCATATTATTTTCATAAAATGAAATAACCTCATTTAACTTTTCCTCATTTAATAAACTATTAGCATTCTCTACTATTTCATTATAAGTTAAGTTCCCCACCTTACTTGCACACTCAAACACATAATTAGTATATTGCCTAGTACTATCTATCCAAGCATTTACTACCTTATTTCTATGCACTCCAAAGATGATATTAATTAACATAATCCCAAAAACTAAAACAAACATAGCTCTTCTACCAATATTTATTTGCATCTTTATAACTTTTCATTTTTAAACTTAGTTTAAAAACTTCCCCCTTATAGATTTTGTATTATAATTTTATCATAATTTGATTAAATTTTACAAAAAATATTTATTTTTTTAATTTTTTATTTGAAAGCATTTCTATTTTACTCTATTGTTTTTTGAATACAAGAAAAGAAATCAACATATATTATTATAAATTCTATATAACACATAAGGAGTTTAAATGATTATTGATATTGTTCTAATATATGGAACCGGCCACGGTGGTGTAGAAAATGCTATTACACAAGTGTCAAAAGGATTAAAAAAGAAAGGTCATAAAGTTAGAGTGTTTCAAAGTCATAAACCTTATTATGAAGAATGGATAAATACATTAGATGAGATTTATTATTATGGAGACTCTAATAAATTTTATAATATTAATGATTTTTTTGACTATGCAATTAGTTATAAAAATTTACTATTTAAACTTGGCAACCCTGATATTGTACTAGCTACTCACTCTACATTATCTAGTTACTTATGTCATCTTGCTCTTAATGAAAATATAAATACAATTCCTATTATATCTTGGATACATGGCCCTTCTTGGGTTTATGGTTGGGAATGCTTATTAAATTACTGTAGTGGTCATTTAGCTATAAGTTCTCTAGTAGCCAAAAGTATACAAAA
>CAUWNL010000158.1:0-5507 GCA_963559995.1 uncultured Sarcina sp. | reverse complement strand
TATAGGCCCTTTTTATGTTAAATTAAATATAGAAAAAATTTATAAATAGGTATATAATACTTAAGATAGAATTTTAGTAAAAACAAAGGAGAAAGATTATGGAAAGTGTTAGAAAAAGAGAGGTTTTAACACCTATTTTGATTGCACTTCCTAGTTTAGGATTAGGATTATCCTGGAATATGAAAAGTACAGTATTAACCCTCTTAGTTAAAACAGTTACTCCATCAGATTTTAAATTAGGTCTTATAACAGCAATAGGTCCTGTTGCTGGGATGATTTTTCCCTATTTATCTGGTGTAATAAGTGATAGAACTAATTTTAAAATAGGAAAAAGAAAACCATGGGTATTATTAGGAGGATGTCTAGGATCAATATTTTTATTTTTATTTGGATTCTCTCCTAATTATATCGTGTTATTTTTATTAACATTTGGTATTTACTCATCATTAAATTTTTTACAAGGGTCATATTATTCATGGATGCCAGAGGCAGTTAAGTCAAATCAAGTAGGAACTGTTAATGGTCTTGGAAAACTATGTTATTCATTAGGAGGTACGATTTTATTTTTTGCAGGTGTTTATTTATTTTATATAAATAAAGAGCTACCTTTTATTTTAATTTTATCTTGTATTATGATACCAGTACTTGCGGTATGTTTTTTTGTTAAAGAAGAAAATGCACACGTGAAACAAAAATCAAAGTTAAGCTTTGATTTTTTGAAAAATAAGAGAGCAATGAGGGTTTTTATGACAGCATTTTTCTTTTACATAGCTTATGGTCTTATGACACCATTTTGGATTCCTTATTACGAAAAATATAATAATTTTACAAGTAGTCAGATAAGCTTAGCTTTAACATCATTTACTTTAATAGGGTTATTCTTATCATTATTTATAGGTCTATGGTGTGATAAATGGAAGAAACAATACATATTTTTTATAGCTTGTATTATATATGCAATAGCTTTTATAATAGGCTGGAATGTTTCAAATATTTTAATGCTTTGGATTTTTGCCATAATATTTGGAACTGGATTTGTTATAATGCAGGTAGTATTTTATGCATTGATTCCAGAAGTGGCACCTAAAGAAAAAATAGGGGAATATATGGGGATAAATAATATATTTTTATGTATTCCACAAATAATAAGTAGTGTTTTAGGAGGTTATTTATTAGATATAGAAAAGGGATATTTAATTTTCCCTATAGCTATAGCATCTATTGTAGTTGCAAGTATAATAATAGGAGTTGGAAAGATAGAAAATAATAATGTAAATTATAATTTAAAATGAATTTAATCAAAATGCTGTCCATTTTTTGATAGCATTTTTTTATTATTTTATTAATTTACAAAATCATCTATTAAAATAATTTATAATTAGTTTTATAATTAATAGAAAATTTTATATAATAATATTAGTAAAATTATTAGGAGGACAACTATGAATATTAATTTTAAAGAAGAAGCATTATTAATAAATGAAGAACTTGTAAAAATGAGAAGAGATTTTCATGAGCATCCAGAACTTGGATTTGAGGAGTATAGAACATCAAAAATAATAAAAGACTTTTTAAAGAGGGAGGGAATACCCTATTTAGAAGTTGCTAAAACAGGGGTTTGTGGTATCATAAAAGGAAGAAAAGATGGGGAGGAAAAAAAATGTATAGCATTAAGAGCTGATATAGATGGACTACCTATGGTTGATAAAAAAAACTGCTCTTATTCATCTAAAGAAAATGGTAAAATGCATGGATGTGGACATGATGCACATACAACAATGCTTTTAGGCGTTGCTAAGGTTCTAAACAAGCATAGGGATTCCTTTAGTGGTTGTGTTAAATTATTTTTTGAACCAGCAGAAGAAACAACAGGTGGTGCACCACTTATGATTAAAGAGGGTGTATTAGAAAATCCAGTTGTTGATAAAATAGTAGGACTTCATGTGGAAGAAACATTAGATAAAGGAAAAATAATGGTTAGAAAAGGTGTTGTAAATGCAGCATCTAATCCATTTTTTATAACAATAAAGGGAAGAGGAGGACATGGTGCATATCCTCACATGGCAATAGACCCAGTTGTTATTGCATCTCATGTTGTTTTAGCTCTTCAAAGCATAGTAAGCAGGGAAGTAAAGCCTGTAAATCCAGCTGTAGTTACAGTAGCTACTATAAATGGAGGAACTGCTGAAAATATTATTCCAGATGAAGTAAAATTAAGTGGAACTATAAGAACTATGACTTTAGAGGATAGAGCCTATGCAGTAAAGAGAGTTAAAGAAATTGTATCTTCAGTATGTACTGCAATGAGAGGAGACTATGAGATAAATATAAAGGAAAGTTATCCTTGCCTTTATAATGATAATGACACAGTAGATTTAGTAAGAAAGTCGGCTAAGGAAATATTAGGGCAAAATAATGTTTTAGAACAAGAAGCACCTAAACTTGGAGTTGAAAGTTTTGCTTATTTTGCTCTTGAAAAACCATCAGCATTTTATTTTTTAGGGGTTAGAAATGAGAAAAAAGATATAATTCATTCAGCACACAACAGTCTTTTTGATATAGATGAGGAAGCGTTACATTTAGGAGTAGCAATTCAAAGTAAAATTGCGTTTAATTATTTGACAAATAGATAAAATAATAATACTCTATACTGTAGTTAAATGAATAATTTTAGTTTAAATTATTCATTTAACTGCATTTTTAAGAAACTTTAGGAGTGAGAAAATATTGAAAATAGAAATAGGTTCTAATGAAGCAGGGCAAAGACTAGATAAATTTTTAAGAAAATATTTAAAAGATGTTCCGTTAAGTGCTATATTTAAGGCTCTTAGAAAAGGAGATATAAGAATAAATGGCGGAAAACAAAAAGAAAAATATGTTTTAAATGAAGGAGATTTAATTGAAATAAAGTACTTACAAAGTAATGTACAAAAAGAGAAGAAAAAGTTAAATTTTAAACAGGTAAATGCAAGCTCTCTTCAAATAGTATATGAAGATGAGAATATATTATTAGTTGAAAAATGGCCAGGAGTTTTAGTTCATTCAGATAAAAAGGATGGCCCACCAACATTAAATGACTATGTGTTATCTTATCTTAATGCAAAGGGAGACTACTTGCCAGAAAATGAAATAACATTTACTCCAGCACCATGTAATAGATTAGATAGAAATACATCAGGCTTAGTTTTCTTTGGAAAAAACTTTGAGTCATTAAAAGTTTTAAATGAACTTATAAGGGAAAGAAAGATTAAAAAATATTATTGTGCCTTAGTAAAGGGAAAAATAAAGTCAGGAAAATATGAAGCATTTATTACAAAGGATGAAGAAAACAATGTATCTAAAGTATTCTATGATAAAAATCCAGATACTAAAAAGATAGCTATGGATGTTAAAGTTATCCAAACAAATGGTGCATATTCTCTTCTAGAAATTGAGCTTATAACAGGGAGAAGTCATCAATTAAGAGCACATCTAGCATTTTTAGGGAATCCTATAATAGGTGATTTTAAATATGGAGATAAAGAATTAAATTCATTTTTTAACAATAAGTATGGGCTAAATTATCAATTCCTTTATGCTTATAAAGTTATATTTAAAGAAGTGCCAGAAAAAATTCATTATTTGAAAAATAAAACAATAGCAGAGGCTCTTCCGCCTATATTTAAAAAGATTAAAAAAGATGTATTTAAATTTGTAATTTAAGGTAGGGTAGTTTAGTATGAAAAGTGATTCTATGGGTAGAGGATTTGCCATATTATCTATTGCAAGTATAGTGTCTAAAGTTTTATCTGTAATATATGTGCCTATACTTACAAGAATAATAGGTGACTATGGTATGGGTATATATGGTAAAACTTATGAAATATTTGTATTTGTTTATGCCCTTACTAATGTTGGCATACAAGTAGCAATATCAAAACATGTAGCAGAACTTGAAGCTGTAGGAAACTATAAAGATTCTATAAAAACATTTAAGATGAGTAGAACAATATTTCTTATTATAGGAACTGTATTTACTTTAGGCTTAATGTTTGGATCACATTTTTTAGCAGAAATAAGTGGAACACCGGATATGGTTTATCCATTAGTATTCTTAGCACCTACAATATTAATAACAACAGTATTAGTTACATATAGAGGCTATTTCCAAGGTAGAAACCAAGCAACTCCATTAGCTATAACAACAGTTATAGAGCAAGTGGTAAATGTGGTTTTAAGTCTTGGATGTGCCTATGTACTAATGAGATTTGGGGCCGAATTTGGAGCGGCAGGGGGAACTATAGGTACTTCTGTTGGGGCTTTAATTGCTTTAATTTATTTAGTTTACATATATAATATTTATGGAATTGAAAAGGAAGCAAAAAGTAAGCAAAATCCAGATGTAGAAAGGCAAAGTAATAAGGAAATATTTAGAACATTAGTAAAATATGCTATACCTATAACCTTAAGTACAGGTCTTCAAAATTTAGGTAGCATAATAGATATGTTAGTTGTAAGTAATAGGCTTGTTGTTGCAGGATTTAGCCATAAAGAGGCAACTATTCTTTTTGGATTTTTATCCACTAGGTATAAGAGCCTTTATAATGTGCCAATGGTGTTCATAACAGCCTTAGGATATATGGCTATGCCAACTATAGCTAGAGGGTTTGTTTTAAAAGATAAAAAGCTTGTGAAAGATAAAATTAATTTTGCTTTAAGGGTGGCATATATAGTATCTATCCCAGCAGCCTTTGGACTTGCTATTTTAGCACCAGATCTTTATAAATATCTATATGCCCAAACAGATGGTTCAGGCCTTATGGTAGTAGGGTCAGCTATAATACCTTTAATGGGAATAGTTTTAATTCAAGATGTAATACTTCAAAGTGTAAATCAATTTTATTATGTACTTGTTGCCCTTGGAATCGGGGTAGGAGTAAAATTCTTATGTGATATGTATTTAGTATCAATTCCATGGATAAATGTTTATGGAGCAGTAATAGGAGGAGTTTTAGCCTTTTTAACTATTTTAATTTTAAATCATATTAGGATGCAAAAAAGTTTAAAGATTAAGATTTCAATAGTAAAACTTTTAGCACGTCCACTTTTTGCCTCAATTTGCATGGGAGTATTAATTATAGGAATGAAACAAGGATTAGGTCTTTTTGTTAATTTACAAAGCCTTGATGTTGCAATTGGGCTTCCAATTTTAATGATAATAACACTAATAGCAGGTTTTGCTTATCTTTGTATTCTAGTGTTTACAGGAGGTTTAAAGAGAAGTGATTTAGAGGATATTTCTCCAAAAATTGTAAATAAACTTCCTGGATTTTTAAAGGTGCGTTTAAGATAAAATAAAGCCATGAAATTTTCATGGCTTTATTTTTTTATTGTTTTATATTTATTTTTAGATAATCTTTTTAATTTATTACTAAAAATTAATATAGAAAAAATTATAGATAATATTATAACCGCTAAAAGTACTTCAATTCTGTAATCAAGGGTTATTATATTTAAAACAAGGTTTT
>CAUWNL010000157.1:0-5522 GCA_963559995.1 uncultured Sarcina sp. | reverse complement strand
TAGCTATTGGAGTTTCAGTATCAACAACTCTTCTTTATGCTGATATGAGTAGGCTTGTAGGACATAAAGTTTTAGGATACATACCAGGAAGACCAGATATATTTGTATCTGCAATGAAGGACGTTTATTTAATAGTATCAGTGCTTTGTTTTGTAGCTTTTGTACTATTTATAATAAATATGATAAAGACAAAAGCATTAAGAAAAAACGTTATATAATATAAAAAGTTTTAATAGTACTAAATTTAGGTTATAATAAAATAAAAAAGCTTATCCTAGTTTTCTATGATAGGCTTTTTAATATTTAGAATGAAATTTACAAGGAGATTTGTATGACAACATTTGAAAGTTTAGGACTTAGGGAAGATATAGTAAAGTCATTAAAGGATTTAAAGGTAGAAAAGCCAACTGAAATACAAGAAAAATCTATTCCTATAATACTAGAAGGAAAAAATCTAATAGCCCAATCAGAAACAGGAACAGGAAAAACTTTAGCTTATATTTTACCTATATTAGAAAAAATAGATGATAGTAAAAAAGAAATGCAAGCTATAATTCTAGCACCTACATACGAATTATCTGTTCAGATAAATAATGCATTAAATGATTTAAAAAGAGGGATGAACAGAAAAATAACATCTCTAAGTTTGGTAGGAAGCGGAAATATATCAAGACAGATTGAAAAGCTTAAAGAAAAACCACATATACTAGTAGGTTCAAGTGGTAGAATATTAGATCTTATAAAAAGGAAAAAGATTTCAGCCCATACAATAAATTTTATAGTTATGGATGAAGGAGATAAACTTTTAGATTTTAATTATATAGAGGAGGTAAATTCAGTAATAAAATCATGTAGGCGTGATGTACAAAAACTTTTATTTTCAGCTACCTTAACAGAGAAGACTTTAGAAGTTGGGAAAAAGATTTTAAAGGATTGTGAGATTTTAAGTGTTAAAGGAGAAAATAAAGTAAACGAAAATATAATCCATGGATATTTCCAAGTTGAGGAGAGAGATAAAGTGGACTATTTAAGAAGAATAGTTCATGCTACAAAAGCACCTAAAACTATTGCCTTTATAAATAATAATTATGATATAAATATAATGTTAGAAAAGTTAAGGTTTCATAAAATAAAAGTAGCCTCTTTACATGGACAAAATAAAAATAAAGATAGACAAGAAGCTTTAGAAAAGTTTAGAAAAGGGGAAATTCAAGTTTTAATAGCGTCAGATGTGGCTGCAAGAGGACTTGATATAAAAGGAGTTACTCATATAGTAAACCTAGATATACCAAAGGATTTTAAAGATTACCTTCATAGAGTAGGAAGAGTTGGAAGAGCAGGGGAAACAGGGGTTGCTTATTCTTTAGCAAATTATAAAGAAGAAAAAACAGTTTTATCCTATGAAAAAAAATTAAGGATAAAGGTTCCTAGATTATATATATATGAAGGAAAAATTTCAGATGTAAAAACAACAAAGCCTAAAATAAAGAAAAAAATACCTAAGGTAAAGGTTAAAAAGAAAAATAAATAGTTAGTAAAAGTGTCATATTGTATAAATTAAACTTGAATTTTAAATTTAAGGTTAAATTTATATAATATGATACTTTTTTATTTATAAGAATATTATTTTGCCTAAGATAAAATATTATATAAATTAGTAATATTTTAAAATAATCTAAATTTCTATTGATTAATAATGGTTTAATTTATATAATTTAGTTAAAATATATAAAAGTTGAAAAATAAAGAATTGTGGGGGAATACAATGAAAAAAGTTTTAGTAGCTACATTAAGTTCAATTATATTAGGAACAACATTAGTTTCTTGTGCTGACACAAAAACTAACAGTAAAATAGAGGAAAGCATTAGTGTATCAACTAGTGAAATAGTAGAAGATGTAAAAAAAGAAATTGGAGATAATATAAGAAAAACAGCTTTAGTTGAAGAGGAGAAAATAAGTGAAATATATCATATAGATAAAGATGATGTTATAGATATAACTATAGAAAATGGAACAATAAACACAGGTCTTGAACTAATAGCTGTAGCTAAAGTAGAAGAAGAAAAGATAGATAGTGTTAAGGAATCCTTAGAAAAAGTAATAGAAGATAAGAGGGTAAGTGCTTTTTATCCAGGAGAATTAGAAGCTGTAGAAGAGGCTAAAATTGTAACAAAAAATAACTATATAGCACTATTTGTAATTCCAGATGAAGAGGGATTAGGATTAGTAGATACAGCTGTTAAAGCTTTTGAAAATTCCATAAATTAGATATGAATTTTAAGATTTTTATATGATATGCTACATGAATTTATAAATAGAATATGTATTTTAAGGGGAATTAAAAGAAAGTGGTATTTAGTAGCCTAATATTTTTATTTAGATTTTTACCATTAAGTTTTATAATTTACTTTTTTACGCCAAAGAAATTTAAAAACTTAGCCCTTTTTTTAATAAGTATAACATTTTATTTTTTAGGTGAACCTAATTATTTTTTTATAATAATTTTTTCAGTTTTTATTGATTATTTTTTAAGTTTAGGGATAGAAAAGTATAGAGATAGAAGGTATTTACCTAAAATATTTTTAAGCTTTTCTATGTTGTTTAATTTAGGAATGTTATTTTTCTTTAAGTATATGAATTTTTTTATTGAAAATATAAGATTATTAATAGGGATTAATTTTAAGGTTTTAGAGCTAACATTACCCCTTGGTATAAGTTTTTATACTTTTCAAACAATGTCTTATACAATAGATGTATTTAAGGGGAAAATAAAACCAGAAAAGAATATAATAGATTTTGCATTATATGTGTCAATGTTTCCTCAACTTATAGCAGGGCCTATAGTTAAGTATAGTGATATAAAAGATAACCTTAAAGAAAGGAAGACTTCTTTAAATAATTTAGAAGATGGAATAAGGTTATTTATTATAGGATTATTTTATAAAGTATTTATAGCAAATAATATTGGGTGTCTTTATGAAGATGCTTTAAGTATTGGATTTTTAAATATATCTATGATTTTTGCATGGCTTGGAGTTTTAGCTTTTTCTCTTCAAATATATTTTGATTTTTTAGGGTATTCATTAATGGCTAGGGGACTTGGAAAGATTTTTGGTTTTTCTTTTCCTAAAAATTTTAACTATCCATATGTATCAAGAAGTATAAGAGAGTTTTGGAGAAGATGGCATATAACATTAGGTGGATTTTTTAAGGAATATATTTATATTCCTTTAGGTGGCAATAGAGTGAATAAGTATAAAGTATACAGAAATTTATTTATAGTATGGACTCTAACAGATCTTTGGCATGGAGCAGGTTTTAACTTTATTCTCTGGGGGTTATATTTTTTTATAATAATTCTTTTAGAAAAATTATTTTTAAACGAGTTTTTAAAAAAATATAGGGTATTTTCTCATATATACACTATATTGTTACTTTTAATTGGATGGTCCATTTTTGCTTCAGAGAACTTAAATATGTTAAAAGAAGTATTAAGCTCACTATTCTCCTTTAAATTCAGCTTTGATTTTGTCTATTACCTTTTAAATTATAGATTTATATTAATTTTAAGTATAGTGTTATCTACACCACTTTTAAATAAGTTTTATAAAAAACTTAAAAGATTTAACTATGTCCATAGCTTAGCCTTAATTACATGTTTTCTAATATCTATAACTTATTTGGTAGATGAAACTTATAATCCATTTTTATATTTTAGATTTTAAGGAGAGTTTATGAAGAGATATCCATTAATATTTACATTTTTCATAGTACTTTTTTCTTTGAGCTTTATGGATATAGTTATTAATGATAGGGATTTTTCAGAATTAGAAAATAGAAATTTATCTAAGAAGCCTATATTTACTATAGAATCTTTGTTTAAAGGAACATACTTAGAAAAATATGAAAAATATATAAATGATCAGTTTTTATATAGAGATAATTTTATAACCATAAAATCAAGATTTGAATATATACAAGGAAAAACTGAGAATAATGGTATATTATTTGGAAGTAATAATAGATTGTTTGAAAAAATAACTCAAATAGATGAAGAGAGGGTTAATCTAAATATAGAGGCTATAAATGCTTTTGCTAAGAATAAAAATATACCTATAAGTTTTTTACTAGCACCTAATTCTTCTGAGATTTATAAAGAAGATATGCCTTATGGAAGTTATATAGTAAATCAAGAAGAAGGAATAGAAAATATATACGAAAAGATAAAGTATACAAATAATATAAGTATTTTAGAAACTTTAAAAAATAATAAAAATGAATATATATATTATTATACAGATCATCATTGGACAAGTTATGGAGCCTATTTAGCCTATGAAAAACTATGCAAAACTTTAAATTTACAGGAAGTAGATCTGAATCTTTTAGAAAAAAATGAGGTGAATAATTTTTATGGAACTTATTTTTCTAAAGCTAAAAACTTTAATGCTAAAGAGGATATCTTAACTTACTATACATTTGATAATATAGAAATGGAAATAGATAATAATATATATTATAGTTTATATGATTTAGATAAAAGGTTGCAAAGGGATAAGTATAGTTTGTTTTTAAATGGAAACAATAGTTTAACAACAATTAAAAATAAAGATTTAGATAATAATAAAAAGATTCTTGTTATTAAGGATTCTTATGCAAACTCACTTATACCTTTTTTAACAAAAAACTACGAGGAAATTCATGTTATAGACCTAAGATCTTTTTCTAAAAGTGTAAATGAGTATATAGAAAATAATGATTTTAATGATATATTAATATTATATAATTATAATACTTTTATAAGAGATACAAGTTTAGTTAAAATTAAATATTAATTTATTGCATAAGAGATAGTATTAAAACACAAATTAAAGTTTTTAAATAAAGTTTTAAATAACTCTATTAAAGGGTATAATTTAAATAAAAACTAAGGAGGAAATTTATGAAAAATCAAGATTATTTAAATATGTATTCAAAAGAAGAAGAATTAAAAGTAATTGAAAAGGCTAGAAAAGAAAAAGGATTAACCTATGAAGAGTTAGCAAAGAGAATAAATGTTAATAAAGTATGGCTAGCTAGTGCTTTTAAAGGTCAACAATGGGTACCAGAGGAGTATATTAAGTTGCTTGGAAAAGAGTTATCATTAGATCTAAAGAAGTTTGACGTTCTTAGGGAACACCCTTATAAGGCTGATACTGATCCAATTCTTTATAGGCTTCATGAAGCATTAGATACTTATGGACCTGCCATAAAAGAAATAATTCACGAAAAATCAGGAAATGCTATAATGAGCGCCATCGATTTTGGAATTGATGTTGAAATAGAAAAGGATCCAAAAGGAGATAGAGTAGTAATAACAATGAATGGAAAGTTACTTCCATATAGTAAACAAGGAAAATATCCTTGGTAATTTAAAATAAAAAGACTATCTATATAGATAGTCTTTTTATTTTAATGTGTCTTAAGTTTAAAGTTAAGCTTGTTTAAGATTAAATATTAAGTTAATTAAAGCTATATGTAC
>CAUWNL010000156.1:0-5566 GCA_963559995.1 uncultured Sarcina sp. | reverse complement strand
ATAAAGAATGATTATAATATAGAATCAGTTGCTCATTTAACTTGTATAAAATCAACTAAGAAAGATATAGAAAGTATTTTGAGTCAGTTAAGAAAAAATAACATTGAAAATATATTAGCACTTAGAGGTGATATTGCAGGAGACTTAACTTACGGTGACTTTAAATATGCAAGTGATTTAGTATGTTTTATAAAGGAATATGGAGATTTTAATATTGGTGGGGCATGTTACCCAGAATGTCATCCAAGTTGTAAAACTTTAGATAAAGATATAGAAAATTTAAAAAGGAAGGTAGAACTTGGAACCAATAATTTAGTTTCACAATTATTTTTTGATAATGATATATTTTATAGGTTTTTAGATAAAACATATAGCGCTAATATAGATATACCTATTCAAGCTGGAATAATGCCAGTTATAAATAAGAAACAGATAGAGAGAATAGTTTCTTTATGTGGTGCAACTTTCCCTAAAAAGTTTATGAAAATAGTTGATAAATATGAGTATGATAAAGTGGCCTTAAGAGATGCAGGAATAGCTTATGCAGTAGAACAAATAATAGATTTATTGTCTTCAGGAGTTAAGGGAATTCATCTTTATACAATGAATAATCCAAAGGTTGCAAAAGGAATAACAAATAATATATCATCTATAATAAAATGCATAAATGAAAAAGGAGCTTAAATGAATAAAAATGATATAAAGATAAATAGTAGTGAAGTATTAAGATACTTAGGATATAATGGACAAAGGTTAGATGAAGAAATAATAAATAATGTAAAAAAATCCAAGAAATTAGTAAAGGACATTATAGACTTAAGATATATAGTTAAAAGATATGAAATAGAACAAATTAAAGAAGGTATAATTTTAAAGGGAACAAATTTTATGTTAAAAGGTGAGGACATAAAAAAACATTTAAAATCATGTAATGAATGTATTTTTATGGCTGTGACTTTAGGTAATGAATTTGAAAGAATTCTTAGACTTTATGAAAGAAAATCATTATTAGAGTCAATTATTATGGATTCTTGCGGTACAACAGCTATTGAAGAAGCTTGTGATTTATTAGAGTCTAATATAAAAGAAAGGGTAAGAAAAGAAAACTTATTTATAACATCTAGATATAGCCCGGGATATGGAGATTTATCAATAGAAATTCAAAATGATTTTATAAGTCTTTTAAATTGTCAAAAGGAGATAGGACTTACATGTTCAGAAGATAATATATTAATACCTAGAAAATCAGTTACAGCAATAATCGGAATATCAGAAGAAGATATAAAAGAGCAAGGTAAAAAATGTGCAATTTGCTTAAAAAATAAAGAGTGTTTATATAGACGAAAGGGTGGTAGCTGTGGAAATATTACTATTTGATGGTGCAATGGGAACTATGCTTCAAAAAAAAGGATTAAGTTTTGAAGATGGAGTAGAAGGCTTTAATATAACAAAAAAAAATATAATATATGATATTCATAAAGAGTATATAAATGCAGGAGCAAATATTATAACAACAAATACCTTCGGAGCAAATGAATTAAAGCTAAAAGATTATAACTATACAGTAGAAGAAGTAATAGATAGTGCCATAAATATTGCTAAAAAAGCTATTGGAGATAAAAGTGTAAGGGTAGCTTTAGATATAGGGCCTATAGGACAGCTTTTAGAACCAGTAGGAACATTAAGCTTTGATAGAGCCTATGAAATATTTAAAAGACAGGTACTTCAAGGGGTAAAATCAGGTGCAGATATCATATTAATAGAGACTATGACAGATTTATATGAAGCAAAAGCAGCAGTTCTTGCAGCAAAAGAGAATAGTACACTTCCAGTTTTTTGTACTATGAGTTTTGAAAAAAATCAAAGAACATTTACAGGATGTACACCTGAGGCAATGGTAATAACCTTAGAAGGACTAGGGGTAGATGCAACTGGAATAAATTGTTCTTTAGGACCAAGGGAAATAAAACCTATACTAAACAGAATATTTAAAGTTGCAAATAAAAGGATTATAGTTCAACCAAATGCTGGGCTTCCTAAGATAGATGGAGAAAAAGTTTTATATGATATAGATGAAGAAGAATTTTCAACGTGTATGATGGAGTTTTTAGATTTAGGGGTAGATATTTTAGGAGGATGTTGTGGAACCACACCTTCATTTATAAAGGCAATTAAAGAAAAAATTAAGGGTAAAAAGATTAATGAAAGAACTAAAAGACAAGTGTTTGCAGTTTGTACTCATTCAAAAGTTGTAAATATAGATGGAATAAAAATAATTGGTGAGAGAATAAATCCAACAGGAAAAAAATTATTTAAAGAAGCTTTAAAAAATAATGATTTAAACTATATATTAAATCAAGCTATAGAACAGTTTGAAGCTGGAGCTGATATTTTAGATGTTAATGTTGGAATACCTAATATAAATGAAGAGGAGGTTATGGTAGATGTCATAAGAGGGATTCAGGAAATACTAGAGATACCTCTTCAAATAGATTCTACAGATAAAAGTGTTATAGAAAAAGCTTTAAGATATTATAATGGAAAAGCTATAGTAAACTCTGTAAATGGGGAAGATAAAGTTTTAGATAATATACTTCCAATAGTTAAAAAGTATGGCGCTTGTGTAGTTGGTCTTACTCTAGATGAAAGAGGGATACCAAACAGTGTAGAAGAAAGATTTAAGATAGCAAAAAAAATAGTAGATAAAGCTAAAAGTTATGGGATAAATAAAGAAAATATATTTATAGATTGTTTAGTTTTAACAGCTTCAACTCAGCAAGAAGAAGTTTTTCAAACATTAAAGGCTATAACACTTGTTAAAAAAAATTTAGGTGTTAAAACTATTTTAGGGGTTTCTAATATATCCTTTGGTCTTCCAAATAGAAGCCTTATAAATGAAACATTTTTAACTTTAGCTTTAGGTAGGGGATTAGATCTTCCTATTATAAATCCTAATTCTAAGGGGATGATAGATGTTATAAAAGCTTTTAATGTTTTAAATAATTATGATAAAGGTTCAAGAGAATTTATTGAGCATTATAAAGCAAATGGAAATAATGATAATAAACAAAGCATAACAGTAGAAGGATTAGTAAAAGATTTAAAATATATGATTATAAAGGGATTAAAGGATAATGCTAAAGAGGAAACTAGAAGGCTTTTAAATATAAAAGAAGAATTAGAAATAGTTAATGAATATTTAATTCCTGCTTTAGATGAGGTTGGGCTTTCTTTTGAAAAGGGTGAAATATTCTTGCCACAACTTGTAAGCTCAGCGGAGGTTGTTCAAAAGTCCTTTGAAGTTTTAAAAGAAAATTTAAGTAAAAGTGATAAAGAAAAAATAAATAATGGAAAGATAATCTTAGCTACAGTAAAAGGAGATATCCACGATATAGGGAAAAATATAGTTAAGGTTATACTAGAAAACTATGGCTATGAAGTTATAGATTTAGGAAAAGATGTTCCTATAGAAAAGGTAATAGATGCATTAAAAAAACATGAAGCTAAACTTATTGGGTTAAGCGCTCTTATGACAACAACTTTAAAGAGTATGGAAGAGACTATAAAGGCAATAAAAAAAAGTAATATAGATATTAAAGTATTTGTTGGAGGAGCAGTTTTAACTAAAGAGTATGCTAAAGAAATTGGAGCTGATTTTTATGTAAAGGATGCTAAAGAATCAGTAGAAATAGCAAAAAAGGTGTTATCATTATCATAACTTTATATAGAAAAAAGATTAGATACATTTATAAGCTTATTTTAAAAGTGAGTGTTTGTTATAAAGTATATTAAAAATAAGAACAATAAAAAGGAAAATAATATGTATTTGAGAAAAAAACACTTGTATTTTATATAAATACATGATATATTATGAGTATAGAAATTTGGGGATTAAATAATTAAAAACATTAGATTTAAAAATAGCAATAAGAAATTAGGGGTTTTAATGTTATATATAATATATTATAATCTAATGTAGATAAAAGTTATGGTATAAAATCTTTATCTGTAATAAAAATAGATAAAGATTTTATACTTTTTTAAGAAAAGTTGAGGTGATAGTTAAATTGAGTGAAAACCTATTAATAATAGATAAAAAAGTATTACCAGATGTTTTTGAAAAGGTTATAAATGTAAAAAGAATATTAAAAGAGGGTAAAATAAAGGAAGTAACTGAAGCTACTAAGGTAGTAGGGATAAGTAGAAGTGTTTATTATAAATACAAGGATTTTGTATTTGAGTTTTCTGATATGGCATCTAGTGGAACAAAAGTTGTATTTAATATGTTAGTTATTCATCAAAAAGGTGTTTTATCTTCTATTTTGAGTTTTCTTTCAGAAGCTGGTGGCAATATATTAATCATAAATCAAGGAATACCTATAAATGGTGTAGCTCATGTAACAATAACTATGGATATTTCAGTTATGGAAGACAATTTTAATAGTGTTTTAGAGAAGGTTAAGAAAATCTATGGAGTTAAAGGTGTAGAACTAATTGCTATGGAAAAATAGGTGTATTATGAAACTTTTATTCATATATACCTATTTTCTTTTTTCTCTCTATAAGTTAAAATAATAAACAGAATAAAAATAAGAAAGGATGGGAAGTATGGAGGTTTACTTTGATAATAGTGCTACTACTAAACCATCAGAGGAAGTTGTAGAAGTAATGAAGGAGGCTATGATAAATTATTATGGCAATCCATCTTCTTTACATAGTTTAGGTTTAAAGTGTCAAAATAAGCTTATAGAAGCTAAAAAAAATATTGCTGAAAAAATAGGTGCAGTAAAAGAAGAAATTTTTTTTACTTCAGGTGGAAGTGAAAGTAACAATATGATTTTAAAAAACTTTACCAAGACAGGAAATCATATTATTACAACTAAATTTGAACATGCAAGTGTTTTAAATTCTTTAAAGTATTTAGAAAATAATGGTATTAGGGTTACTTATTTAAATGTTAATGAATTTGGTTTTATAGATTTAAAAGAATTAGAAGAAGCTATAAGTAAAAATACAGTTTTAGTATCTATAATGCAAGTTAACAATGAAATAGGTTCTATTCAAAATCTAGAAAAAATAGGTAAAATAGTAAAAGAAAAAAGTCAAAGAGCTAGGTTTCATGTAGATGGAGTTCAGGGATTTGGAAAGATAAAAGTTGATGTTAAAAAATGTAATATAGATTTTTATAGTGCTTCAGCTCATAAAATCCATGGCCCAAAAGGTGTTGGATTTTGTTATGTTAGAAAAGGTCTTAATATAAATCCTTTAATAGAAGGTGGAGGACAAGAATCTGGAGTGAGGGCAGGAACTGAAAACCTACCTGGAATTTTAGCTTTTGTAAAGGCAAGTGATTTAGCTTTTGAATCAATAGATAATAATTATAAAAATGTTTTTGAATTAAAAAAATATTTTATAGAAAGATTAGAGGAGATAAAGGATATAAAAGTAAATAGTCCACTTCTAGATTCTATAAGCCCTTATATATTAAATGTTTCTTTCTTTGGAGTAAGAGCAGAAGTACTTCTTCATATGTTAGAGGAAAAAGGAATTTTTGTATCAACAGGTT
>CAUWNL010000155.1:0-5669 GCA_963559995.1 uncultured Sarcina sp. | reverse complement strand
AGATATTTAATTGTTTTATAACAATATAAACTTATAATTGAATTAAAGTAAATTTTAAGTTGACAACATTATTAATAAGTAAGGGGGAATTTATATAAATATTAAGAATCTAGGAAATATATTAATATTTAACTTGAGCATCATTCAAGTTTTTATAACTTCTGTGGAGTAGACCTCCATTGAGTTTGTTATATTTTGTATATATAATTAAGAAAAATACATTTAGGTAATTGGGGGGCATATGGAGAATTTTAATATAGGACAAAATATTTTAATTTTAAGAAAAAAGAATAATTTTACACAGGAGCAGTTGGCTATTAAACTTGGAGTTACTTCTAGTGCTATTAGCAAATGGGAAACTAATAATTCTACTCCTGATATGAGTTTACTAGCACCTTTAGCTAGAGTCTTAAATACATCTATTGATAATTTATTTTCCTTTAAAAAGGATATTTCAGAAGATGAAGTTAAAAATATCAAAAAAACCTTAACTCAAGTTTTCTTAGGGGAAGGGTATATAGTTGGCGAAAAAAGGTGTAGAGAACTTTTAAAAGAATATCCTAATAATGTGTATTTAAGGATAACAATTGCTGGATTAATTCAGATGTATTCAATTATGTCTGAAAATGCAACAGAGGAAATAATTAAAGAAAGAATGAAATATTCCTTAGAGTTATTTTATGATGTAGCAAAAAGCAATGATAGCAAATATACATCATTAGCTTTATATTCAGTTGCAGGTTTAGAAATGATGTTAGAAAATTATACTGAAAGTGAAAAAGCCCTTAAAGAACTTAATAGTTCTTATATTGATCCTATGGGGTTATATGTATCATTATTACAAAAACAAAATAAAAGTGAAGAGGCAGAAAAACTATGTAAAAGGATGTTATTTCAATATCTAAACCAAGCCTCATGTATGCTTTCTACCTTATCACAACTATCAAGGGATAATAAAGATATGAAAAAAGCAATAGAATACTTAGATACCCTTAATTTACTTGAAGATAAGTTTGGTTTTGGAATGGGACTTGCATTATATAGTTATTGTAAATTATATTTAAATCAAGGAAATAAAGTATTAGCAGCTAAATGGTTTAAAGATTATATAAACAAAGTAATTTGTATGCCTTATGATTATTCAGAAAATATATATTTCAAAGAACTTACCCTTGAAGTTGATAGTAATGGACAAAAGGTTATGAGAAGAAAACTTGTACAATCTCTTATTGATTCTCAAGAGTTTAAAGAATTAGTTGGCTTGAAGGACTATGAAGATGCTAATAACAATTTAAAAGTATTTATGGATACTATATAGAAAGGTAAAGTATGAAAAATGTTATTGAACAACTTAGAATTTCAACATACTTACTTAAAGAAAATATTTAATTTAATTAATAATGAGCAACTAAATTATAACTGGTTAATTACAGACTGTGAATGTTATCCTTTAAATAATGAACTTCATGATATGTTTTCTAAAAGATATCTTTGGCTTAGTGGTGAAAGGTTAACAGAAATAATAAACAAAGAGGATATACAGTTTATATGGGGTGTTTTTTCTGGATTTTCTAAAGATATTAACCTTGAAGATATATTAAAGGAAAAACTACCTATTGCAGAAGGTTATACTGGGTTTGGGAAAAATAATAAACCTCAACATAGACTTTCTAGCATTGAGATTATTGCATGGGATAGTTCTTATACTTCTTTTATTAGTGAAAAGTTTTCTATAATCTTTTAAAATTAAAAATAAATTATAACAACTACTATAAATTAAACATTAGTTAAAAGTTTATATAAAGCTTAATAATTAATATAGTAGTTGTAATAAATATAAGGTATAAAAATTATACCTAAAGAGAAGTATTAGTATAAAATTCATATCTTAGATTATTAACTCTAGTATAAAATTTATACTAGGTACAAGGATTTTCATATAAAAAATAAATAGAAAAATAAAAAAAAGAAACAATATTTAATTAATATAAATAATCAGTATAATTATAACAAAAAACTTCCTTTTCTATATTTATGAAGGTTTTTATTATTAAATTAATAATATTTTTCTATAAGTATCACTTTATTTATAAACTAAATGATTTGAATGAAAAGTCTTTTAGTTGTATAATGAAACCGTTAACATAAAATATTAAAAATTTATACATAATAGGAGTGATTTTTATGGGCAGTATAGGTAGTATGTCAAAACCTATAGATGGTTTTTTAGTTGCAGCAATTCAATTTCCTGCACCTATTGTTAATTCAAGAAGTGACATAGACAATCAAATTGATACTATTGTAAAGGCAATACATTCAACTAAGGCAGGTTATCCTGGAGTTGAACTTATAATTTTCCCAGAGTATAGCACTCAGGGGCTTAATACAAAAAAATGGTTAACTGAAGAATTTTTATGTGATGTTCCTGGAAAGGAAACTGATATATTTGCTAAAGCATGTAAAGAGGCAAATGTTTATGGAGTTTTTTCTATAATGGAAAGAAATCCAGATCCTAATAAGAATCCATATAATACAGCTATAATAATAAATCCTAAGGGAGAAATAGTCTTAAAATACCGTAAGCTATTTCCTTGGAATCCTATTGAACCTTGGTATCCAGGTGATTTAGGAATGCCAGTTTGTGAAGGGCCTGGAGGAAGTAAACTATCAGTTTGTATATGTCATGATGGTATGATACCAGAACTTGCAAGAGAAGCAGCTTATAAGGGGTGTAATGTTTATATAAGAATTTCAGGATATAGTACTCAAGTTAATGATCAGTGGATATTAACTAATAGATCTAACGCTTGGCAAAACCTTATGTATACAGTTTCAGTTAACTTAGCTGGTTATGATGGAACTTTCTATTACTTTGGTGAAGGTCAAGTTTGTAATTTTGATGGTACAACTTTAGTTCAAGGTCAAAGAAATCCTTGGGAAATTGTTACTGCTGAAATTTATCCTCATTTAGCAGATAATGCTAGAAAAACTTGGGGACTTGAAAATAATATATTTAACTTAGGTAGTAGAGGATATGTTGCTAAGCCAGGTGGTGAAAAGGATACAAGCTTGACTTATATTAAAGATTTAGCAAATGGAAATTATCATTTACCTTGGGAAAATGAAATCCAAATAAAGGATGGTTCCATTTATGGATATCCTACAACTGGCGGACGTTTTGGAAAATAATATTTATATAAAATGATTGATGTTAAAAATGTAATAGATGTACGGGTGAGAGTATTCAAATTTGAATGCTCTTTTCCTCTATAATATAAGCAATTAATATTAATAGAATTTAAAACTTTATTGATAATTATTTAGCGATATAAAGTTTAAATATTCATAAATAAATAAATAAGAAAATAACGATTACCCATGATGATTAATAGGAAAAGGATGTGAAGGAGGTTAAATAGATGAATACTTTTAAAGAAGATGCCTTAGATATAAAAATATCGTTAGATGGTAGTTTTTCTCATAACTGTGCTAAAAGTATTTCTTTAATTTTTCCTAGTAACAATTAAAGACTATGAGGGTATGGATAAAGTAATAACCATAGAGAATATAAGTATTAAAGATACTATATCTATTGATCCGCTAAATTTATCTTTTAAGATTAATCTTTTATTTAAGGATAATATATGGTACATACCATAAAAAATTATTAATAAAATCATTATAGCTACTAAGATAAAGTCAATATATCCATTTAGGTAACTATGTTTGTAATTAATAATACATTGTGCTAAGACTTCTACAGAAAATACTAAAGATATTATACTTATAATAATTAATGGTACTGTATTCAGCTTATAATCAATGTATTTAATTACTATTTTAAACATGATCTATATGCTAATATATTAAATTTTGTTACTCATTATCTTTTGTTAGTTAATATCTTTATTTTACCACTAAATCAAGAGTTTTTAAATGTTCTAAGCTCATTCTAAGGTTCAGATTATAACTTTTCATAATCATAAACCCTTGTTATAAAATTATGAAAAGTATTATTATTTTAAACCTAAATAGGATAGGCAGTAATTATTTTGAAGTCTATGCTATCCGTTTTTTCTAATTATTAAAGAGGCTCTCCCATAATAATTTTATTATAACAAGTACCATTTTTTAATAGTATTTCTTTTTCACAAAACCTCAATGCTTATTCCCTCCTTTAATAAAAATACATTTTATTAAGTATAATGTTAATACACTTATTATAATATTTATAGTGATTTCATTTAATATTAATTAATTTTATATGATAACTATACGTATTATATTGAATATTGTAAAATTTAGAACTATACTTTAGAAAGAAGTGTATTAAGGACCATGTTCTTATTAAAAAATAAAGTTAGGTGATAACCATGGATAGCATAAAAGAAGAATTACTTCAATTAGAAAGAGATTTATTAAAATCGGAGATAAGAAAATCAGCAGAAAATATAAGTAATATATTAGCAGAAGATTTTATAGAGTTTTGTAGTAATGGAATTGAATATCATTATAAAAGTGGTGATACATTTCAAGAAGAAGATAGTATAGAATTGGATTGGGAAATTATAGATTTTAAAATAAAACAATTATCACAAGATTGTATATTAGCAATGTATAAAGTAATAAAATTTGACAAAGCGAATGAAGATGGAAAATATTCACTACGTAGTTCAATATGGAAATATATTAATGGAAAATGGAAAATTGTTTTCCACCAAGGAACTTGCATATCTAAATTTGATAAATGAAGCTTAATAATAAATTTATAACTAAATGATAATTGGAGTAAGATATGAGAACTAAAAAAGTTGTTGTTGAAGAATATAATTATAAATGGAATTATGAATTTAAAAGGTTAAAGTTATATTTTCAAAAAATCCTCAAAGATACAATCCTTTCAGTTGAACACATAGGAAGCACATCAGTTTATGGACTAGCTGCTAAACCAATTATAGATATTGATATTGTTATAGAAGAGTATAGTAAGTTCGAAAAAATTAAAAATATATTAGAAAAACATGGGTACTTTTATGAAGGTGATTTAGGTATAAAGGATAGGCATGCATTTGCATACGATGAAAATGAAAATAAATTTATGACACATCATTTATATATTTGTCCTAAATATTCTAAGGAATTAAAAAGACATATTGCTTTTAGAGATTATTTAAAAACCCACGAAAGTGAGATGAAAAAATATGGTGAAATAAAATTAAAAGCTGCAGATATTTTTTCTAATGATATAGAAGGGTATATAGGATATAAGAGTATATTTATTGATGAAATTTATAATAAGTTAATTTTAAAAGGAGTAGGGTATGAAAAGTAATGACATTCCTATATGGGAAGTGCTTCAAAAGAAGATAGTATGGAATCAATTAAACTTTGTACATAATAAAAAGGTATTAGATTTTGGAAGTGGAGAAGGGATAACAGCCTCTCATTTTGCAATAAATAATGAAGTTGTTGCAGTTGAGCCAGATGATAGTAGCATTTTGAAAAGAGTTACAGAAAATAAATATACTTTCTAATTTCTTTAGGATATTTAAAGAAAGTTGAAAGGTCATCCCAATTAGCATACCAGCTATTTACAGATACATAATATTTATTGCCCCATTTATCCTTTAAATCCGTTAGAGCTGCTAAAGCAGCTTCTTCGTTTACTG
>CAUWNL010000154.1:0-5673 GCA_963559995.1 uncultured Sarcina sp. | reverse complement strand
TGTTTTATTAAAATATTGATTTTAGATAAGAGTAAAAACACTTTAATAACTTCTTAGTCTTTCATTATCTTTAAATAGAATTGCTATAATATTTCTAATATTTGAACCTTATAATTTAAAAATTTGGCAATTTTTTAATAAATATATTGAAACTCTCTGATAAATTAAATAGTTTTAGGTTTTTAAAATTAATATCCTTAAAAACATAATATTTCATTAGAATTTTATAATTAGGAGGAAGAAATTTTGAGTTTAATAGATGAAATTAAAAAAAGAAGAACCTTTGCTATAATCTCTCACCCTGATGCTGGTAAAACTACACTTACAGAAAAGTTCCTTTTATATGGAGGAGCTATAAGAATGGCAGGTTCTGTTAAAGCTAGAAAGGCTTCTACTCATGCAGTTTCAGACTGGATGGAAATCGAAAAGCAAAGAGGTATCTCTGTTACTTCTTCAGTTATGCAATTTAACTATGATGGATATTGTATAAACATATTAGATACTCCAGGTCACCAAGACTTCTCAGAGGATACTTATAGAACTCTTATTGCAGCTGACTCTGCTGTAATGGTTATTGATGGTGCTAAAGGGGTTGAGGATCAAACAAGAAAATTATTCCACGTTTGTTCTTTAAGAGAAATCCCTATATTCACATTTATAAACAAAATGGATAGAGAAACTAGAGATCCATTTGAGCTTCTTGAAGATATTGAAAATGAACTTGGAATAAAATCTTACCCTATGAACTGGCCAATTGGTGTTGGTAAAGACTTTAAAGGTGTTTATGACCGTAAAGAAGAAAAGGTTATTATCTTTGAAGGCGGAAACCATGGTCAAAACGAAGTTAAAGAAACTATAATCTCTATAAATGATGAAAACATTCAAAATGTATTAGGGGAATCCCTTTATGAAAAGCTTATGGAAGACATTGAACTTTTAGATGTTGCCGGTGATGATTTCTCTGAAGAGAAAGTTAGAGTTGGAGAGCTTACTCCAGTATTTTTTGGTTCTGCCTTAACTAACTTTGGTGTTGAGCCATTCTTAAAAGAATTCTTAACTCTTACATCATCTCCTCTTCCTAGAAATTCTAGTATAGGAGAAATTGATACTTTTGAAGAACCATTCTCTGCTTTTGTGTTTAAAATACAAGCTAATATGAATAAAGCACACAGAGATAGACTTGCATTTATGAGAATTTGCTCAGGTAAGTTTGAAAAAGGTCTAGAAGTTAACCACGTTCAAGGCGGTAAAAAAGTTAAACTTACTCAACCTCAACAATTCTTAGCTCAAGATAGAGAAATAGTTGAAGAAGCTTATGCTGGAGATATCATTGGTGTATTTGACCCAGGTATATTCTCAATTGGAGATACTTTATGTG
Source organism: uncultured Sarcina sp. (assembly GCA_963559995.1). Lineage (GTDB taxonomy): Bacteria > Bacillota > Clostridia > Clostridiales > Clostridiaceae > Sarcina. The sequence goes on along the minus strand of CAUWNL010000154.1, from coordinate 4,295 downwards.
TAAATCCTAAGAAGTTTAAGTTTGAAGGAATTCCAACCTTTGCCCCTGAACACTTTGCAAGAGTTAAACCAATAGATACAATGAAGAGAAAACAATTTATAAAAGGTGTAACTCAAATAGCACAAGAAGGTGCAATTCAAGTATTTAAAGAACTTCACATAGGTATGGAAGAAATCATAGTTGGAGTTGTTGGTGTACTTCAATTTGAAGTTTTAGAATTTAGACTTAAAAGCGAATATAATGTTGATATAAAAATGGATAGATTAGCATTTAGATATGTTCGTTGGATAGAAAATGATGATGTTGATGTTGATAAATTAAACCTTACATCAGACACTAAAAAGGTTAAAGACCTTAGAGATAGAAATCTTTTAATATTCCAAAACGATTGGGGAATAAGCTGGGCACTTGAACACAATGCTGGCCTTATCTTATCTGATGTGGGTAAAGTTACTGACTAAGTTTTATAACTTTTAAATTTACATTAAACAAAAACAAATTACGTTAATCTACATTATTTAATTTTGTAGATTTAGTAATTTGTTTTTTTATTTTAAAACTACCCTTTAATAAATAGCGCTAAAATTAAGGTCATTTATTATTATCTATATTTAAACTTATAAAATTTAAGATTAATACATTCTAAAAAATTATGCCTCTAAAATAATTTTCTCTATTGCTTTTCCAACTCCATCATGTTCATTATCATCTGTTATATATTTTGCAGCTGCTTTAACATCATCTCTTCCATTTCCCATGGCGATTCCAAAGCCCGCATTTTGTATCATTGATAAGTCATTTTCACTATCTCCAATACAAACTACCTCTTCTTCCTTTATTCCTAAGATTTTTGCAAGTTGTTTTATTCCACTCCATTTACATGTGCCCTCTGGCATAACTTCAAAATTATTTGACCACGAACTTACAACTTCTAAACCTTCTATGCCCTTTAATTCTTCCTTTGCTTTATTTAAGCCTTCAATATTTTCATTTTCTATACATATAGCTTTTAAAACATCTCCTTCATGCTCCTTAAAAGCTTTATCTATATCTATATTTTCCATTATTGTTATCTTATCTTCTTCTCTTTTAGCCCTTTTATTTGCTTGTTTATAAGCGTGCTTTTCATCTAATGTTTTTTCTAAAATTATTCCATCATATAAATTATAATAAACATTTAAATTATGCTTTTTAATAATAGAATCTATTTTTTTTAACTGATTATATGTTAAAGCAGATTTATATATAATCTTCTCTTTATCTTGTTCTTTTATAAATCCTCCGTTTGATGCAACTATTGGAGTTTCTATTCCGAGTAAATCAGCATAAATTTTAGCCGATCTAAATATTCTTCCTGTAGTTATTGCAACTACAATTCCTTTTTCTATGACCTTTTTTATTGCCTCTTTATTTCTTTCACTTACTTCATGTTTACTATTTAAAAGGGTTCCATCCATATCTATACAAATCATTTTATATTTCATAATACTTTAATTACTAAGTTTTAGTAATATCCTCCTATCTTATAAATATATTTACTACTACTTTTCTTAATTTCCTATTTAAAATCTATATTATTTTTCCCTATAAAAATTTAATATAACCTATGTCTATTTAAAAATTATATTTAAATAAAAATTTATTTAACATATTATATATTATAAAAAAACACCACAAACAGTTTTTATAGATTTATGAAAAATATCTTTGTATTCCCCAATTTCTTAGTAAATACATAAACATATTTTTTCTGTGGAATAATACTATTAAACTACTTTGAAGGGAGGTCTTTTTAATGCCAAAAAATAAAGCAACAGATAATACTAATACGGAAAAAGAAACTTATGCTCCAGATATGAGAACTTTTTTAGAACCTTCTCCTAATGATTTAATTTCTGGTGAAGGCAAAGTAAAAACTACTCTACCTGACCACACTAAAGATCCAATAGTATGTAACAATATTGTTTCTCAAGAATTTGATTATACCGATAATCTAATCGAAAGCAAAAAACTCTAAAAATTTTACAAATTTGTCCTCATTATAATAAGGATAAAAACAAAGCTTTGAAAATTAAACCTTTATAAAAACCACATTGTACACAAAGAGGCTGTATTATAGTTTCTACTATGATACAGCTTTTCTCTTATTTTTCATTCTAAATTCTATAAAATTCCTCAAAAGATTTTATGCAATCATAATGATCTTTAACAGTTCCAAGCTCTCTTATTGAATGCATTGAAAGTATTGGAGTTCCCATATCAACTATTCTCATTGGAAGGTGTGTTGAAGATATTGGTCCTATTGTTGAACCACCCCTTAAGTCCGATCTATTAACAAATTTTTGAACATTTACTCCTGCTCTTTTACAGATTGATTCATAAACTGTTGCTGTATCACTGTCTGTAGCATAGCTTTGCGATGCAGCAATTTTTATAACAGGTCCACCATTTAATATAGGTCTTACTGTTGGATCAGTTTTCTCTGAAACATTTGGATGGACTGCATGAGCAAGATCCGCTGATATTAAAAATGATTTAGATACAGCTCTTAAAAAGTCTTCTCTTCCTTTTCCAAGACCTAAAACTATTCTTTCTAAAATCATTGATAACATTTCAGAATCTCCACCTTGTTTTGTAGAACTTCCAACCTCTTCATTATCTGTCGCAACCATCACATTTGTTGCTAAAGCTGCTTTTGTATTTATTAAAGCCCCTATTCCTGCATGAACCATTGCTAAATCGTCTAATCTTCCAGATGATATAAATTCTTCATTTAATCCAATTAAGCATCCTTTCTCATATTCATAAGGATAAAGTTCAAAATCTATAATCTCTTCCTTTAAAACATTTAATTCCTTTGCTAAAAGTCCTAAAAGATATTCCCCTCTCTCTAATTTTTCATTTATTAGAGATAAAAGTGGAAGTGTATCTTTTTGTCTATTTATTTTAAATCCTTCATTAATTTCTCTATTCATATGAATTGCAAGATTTGGAATTACAAGGATTGGTCTTTTTATATTTACAAGTTTACTAACTGGGTATAATGGATTTTCTCCTTCTAATGTAACTCTTCCAGCTAAAGCTAGTGGTCTATCAAACCAAGTGTTTAATATTGGTCCTCCATAAACTTCTGTGTTTAACTTAACATAAGTATTTTCTATAACCATATCAGGGTTTGGTTTTATTCTAAATCCTGGCGAATCTGTATGAGCACCTATAAGTTTGAATCCATGCTCTGCAATATCTCCATTTCCTATATTAAAAGCTATTATTGCTGAATTATTTTTAGTTACATAATATTTACCGTTGGGTTCTAAAACCCATTTATCTTCTTCTTTTAATTCTACGAACCCTTCTTTATTTAATCTCTCTTTTACATTATCTGTTGCATGAAAAGCTGTTGGACTATCATATGCAAAATCTATTAAATCAAGGGCAATTTCTCTTGAGTTATTCATAAAAACTCTCCTTTCAAGTTTAATAATCTATTTATACTTTAACACATATATACTTTTTAGTGAACTAACTCAATTTAATGGTTCCCTTATATTTTACGTAAATATGATTTTATATAAACGTAAAAAGTTAATTTTGCCTTAAATAAAACATAATTAATATTATATTAAACTATTAACTAATTAACTTTTACATAAGATGAGCTTACATAGCCTTCTATTTTAGTTCCATTAACATAATAAGCTACCTTTAACCAATTTCCACTTTCACTTAGTATTATAACTTGAGATCTAGGTTTTAAGGTTCCAATTACACTATAACTAGTTCCAGCTCCTTTTCTTACATTTAGATTTGCAGATGTATTAGTTGTTACACCAGTTTTATGAGTAACTCCTGAGTTATTATTTGAACCACTACTTGAAGAACTTTGTGAAACAGTTACATAAGCTTTTGATACATAACCATCTTTTCCGTCATATTGTATTTTGTAAAAGCTTCCATCTTCACCTATTATAGATACCTGTTTACCATTATAAAGCCTATCTACTATTGAATAACTAATTCCAGGTCCTTTTCTTACATTCAAAGATGTACTAACCTTCACCGTTCCTATTTTTGTTATTACTTCTGGTGTATTATTTTCTGGTGTTTGATTTGTACCATTACCATTGTTACTGCTATTATCCCCTGCACTATTATAAGCCATAGCAGCTTTCACTAAATTATATATACGTTGGCCATAAGTGTCATTATTTTTAGCAGCATTAGCTAAAGAACTATAGGAACTTGTACTATATCCTGGAACTGCCCATTTTCCTGAAAGCTCTTCAACAGATGGT
>CAUWNL010000153.1:0-5726 GCA_963559995.1 uncultured Sarcina sp. | reverse complement strand
AATTTTAAATATTTTTTTTTTATATTATTATAATCTATTTATTAGAGCATACTATAATAATTATATAAATAATTCTATAGAATTTTGTTTTTTTATAACTTAATTAAAAAACGGCTCAAAAATAGCCTATGCCCAAAATTATATAAAAAATAACTGGCACAGGCAATGATATTCAACATTTAGAACTTTACCTAATGGTTTATAACTATGAAAATATAGAAAAAGAGTACTTTTAAATTTTAAAAACGTATAGTACTCTTTGAATATAATTATTTTCAATTTAATTTTTACAAGAATTTATTGATTTATTAGTTTTTTTTCATCTTCTACTTCTTTTGCACATTTAGTACAGATATCCATAGCCTCTTTTAATGTATTATGCAGTATAACATTTCTTACCTTTATATAGTTTTTGATAAGATTATTTTCCTCGTTAACTCCATCTATTTTATTTGCTTCTTTTATTATATTAGTCATTCTGCTATATATATCTTCACAAGCATAGGTTATGTCATCTCCAAATAAATATTTATCTATTCTAGTTAAGTCCTTTAAAACCTTTTCGTAAGACTTACTTAAAATATCTAATAATTTAATTTGATTATCCATTTTTCCCTCCATTGCTCCCATTATAACTCCTCCTATTTATCTGTAATTAATATATAAAAGTTTATTTTATATATCTTATTATAATACTATAATTTTATTTTAAACCTAAATTTTTCTTGATGCAAGTTTAGAAAGAGCCCTATCTAAAATTAAAAGTTTTATTAAAATATATTCTTTAATTATCTTAATATATCTTGCATTTAATTATACTTAAATAAATTTTTATCTCAGTTAGAATTTATACTTTGAACATACAAAATATAAATTATCTATTATCTATGTTTATAAAAAAATAAGCCTACACTCTCTAGTATAGGCTATAAAATACAGGATAAAGAACAGTTAATACTACAAATTTTTTATCCATTTTGAAATATTTCTTATAATTCCAGTTACCTTATTTTGCTTAGTTGTTTTAGATATTTGGTTTGTTGTAAATGCAGAATCACTATAACTATATATATTATTTTCATATATACCATTACCGCTTGTATCTACACCATTTGCTACAACCCAATCACTATTATTAATTATAAATTTAAATTCTAATTGTGACGTATCTTTAGATAGTGGAATCTCAGTGTTAAACGTTCCATTATTGTTATTCATCTCCTTAGTTTCCCATGCATTGTTAGATAGATAATGAATGCTAACTGTCTTAGCATTTGCATTAGTATACTCAACTTTTACATATCCATTTCCTACTTCTGTAATAGTTGCATTACCTTGTTTATTATTTTGCTCTATTTTAAATGTATTATACTCATATTGTGTATCATTACCTTTTCCAGTTGTCCACTTAATATTATCAACTTTAAAATTATATTCTACACTATCTATTCCACTAGGTATATTTACTGTAGCTTTCCAAATACCATCCCCCTCATTAGTCATATTATATAATGACCAACCATTTACATTTATATTTAGAGATACTTCTGTAGCTATTGTATTAGTAAAGTATATATTTAATTTTCCATCGGCATATTTTGTGTTTACGGTACCTGTAATATTTGTAGGCTCAACATATATTTTAACATTTCCTTTGCTAGGGTTAACATCTTTTAATGCTGATTCTGTAGTGACTATATCCCCTATTTTAACACTAGTAACCTTATATCCCTTTGGTATGTAACTTATTAGATTAAGTGATGAATTACTTGTAGTTAAACTAGTATTTGAAACTTCCTTATCTGTGTTACTATCTATACATTGCACAGTTACTGTAGTTGGCTTTTTGTTTAAGTAAACAGTAACTGTGCTATTACTTAAACTCATATCCTTTAATTCATCTATATTTATACTCTTACCATTAATATCAACGCTTTTTACTGAGTATCCGCTAGGTATATTAGAAGTTAAATCTTCTGTTTGAGTTACATTTCCAGTATATATTTTACTAACAAGTGTATCTGTATTATAAATATAATTAACCTTTAGAGACTCACTAATTGGCTTAACTTCAATTACCATATCATCTATTTTTGCTAATTTTATTTTATTATTAGAGACTTTGTTGTAATTATCTATACTCTTTATAGTATATCCAGTAGGACACATGTTATTTAAATCAACTTCCTTGTTACTATTTCCTGTAATTGTTGATGTTGTAACAGTTGCACCATTTTCAGAATTAACCCATTTTATACTTTTTGACATGGTATTTGGTATCATATATACACTTAAATTATTACCTTGTATCCACCTTGTAGCATTAAATGAGTTCATATTTTCATCTAAAATATGCACTCCATTACTATCTAAATAATCAAATATATATCCATTTTCCTTTACAAAATCAGTCATATTAACAGGTTCTCCAAAAGTGTATGTTAAAGTTTTTGTATCTATCACTTTATCTGTAACCTCATCATAAAAATTAACTTTTATATTATACTTAGTTTTACTTACATATGCTGTAGAATTATTTAAATCACTTAAGGTAACATTACTACTAGATAATGTCTTCTTACCATTAACTAATTTATCTAACGTATATCCAGTAGGCATTATACTGTCTAAATCCTCTTTTTCAGAGGAGTATCCTGTTAGGTTGTCTGTAGCTAATACTTGTCCACTTTCTGTTCTTATACTTAATTTAGCTTTATCTTTATCTGGTGTTAAATATATCTTTAAATTCTTCATACCTACTCCAGTAATTGTCTTAACATTATCTAATCTAGCGTAATTTACTTCTGCATAGTCAAATTTATATCCGTTAATCTTAGCTATATCCTCTATATTTATTTGTTTATCAGGATTTACACTTAATGTTTCTGTAGTTATTAACCAGCCATTTTCACTATCATATATAGGAACTTTTAAAGTACTAGTAACAGCTTTTACATTTATTACTATATCGTTATTATTAGAATCATTTATTTTACTTAAGTCTTTTATAGTTATTTCATTTCCATTATCTGTTGCACTAATAATCTCATATCCTTGCGGAATCTCACCTGCTACATTTGTATTTTCTGTCTTAAGCACTTTAGAACTTACATTATATATAGAAGTGTTATTATCCAAAATATTTACACTTAGTGTGCTCATCTCATTTTCTACATATACTGTAATATCTCCAGCAGCAACTGGTATATTATTTAAAGTATCTTTAGTTTTAATTCCATTTATCTCTAAATATAAAACTTTATATCCACCAGGAACTAAAGTTTCATAATTGCATTTTCCATTAGTGTTGTCTTCATATACTGATGCACTAGATACTTTTTCACCTGTATTAGAATCTATAAATGTCAATTTATATTCTTTTGGTTGTATTTTTATAACTATATCACCATAGGTGGAATTAGGTAGACTGCTTAATTCATTTACATTTACATAAGTCCCATTTATGTTTAAAGTAATTGCTTCATACCCTTTTGGTATAATATCTGTTAAATCTGTATAGTCATTATTATTTGTAATTTGTATACTTTTTGTACTGACTACATTACTATTATATTCCATTTTTATAGATAAAGTGTTCTTATTTGGACTTTCATAAATATCTAAAGTTCCCATTTCTGAACCACTAAATTCAGTTACATTAGTACCTCCTAAAATAACTCCATCATTCTTAACATATTTAAATGTATATCCATCTAAGTTACCTATATCCTTTAAATTTATATTCTCATTAACAGTATAATTTAATTTTTCTGTTTTTATAAAACTTCCAGTTTCTGAATTATAAAAATTTACATTTGTACTATATGTTATAGGTTCTACATTAATAACAATATTATTATTACTTGAGTTACTTATATTTTCTAGGTCAGACTTTACTATATCTTTACCATTATCTGTAGCAGATACAAACTTATACCCATCTGGTATTAATTTAGATAAGTTATTTGTGTAATCAGTATTATAAACTTCTAAACTGTTACTTTTTAAAACCTTATTACCACATTTTACTTCATAAGATAGTTTATTATAAATTGGCTCCACATATATATGTACATTACAACTATTTGAATCAGGTATAGATGTTATATCTGATTCTGATACAGGTTCTCCATTTACAGTAGCGGATACAAATTTATATCCACTTGGCATCACATCTGTTATATTTGTAATATTATTACTATTATATACATTTAAAGACCCTTTATTTAATACATTATTACCACAAGTAACACTATAACTTATAGTATTTAATAATGGAGTATAAGAATAAACATCATTATCTCCTACATATTTAACCCCATGTCCTAGCTCACTTTTACCATCAACTACAAATTTATATAAAAATTCTGTTCCTTTATCAGGAAGAGGTACAGTAATTGTCCATACACCATTTCCTCTATTTTCCAAGTTAGCAGAGTTGCTTCCTACAACTAAAGTTACACTTTTAGCATTAGGATCATTATAAGTTATAGTTGCAGTTCTAGCCTCACTGTCTGTTTTTGTAGTAACTAAACCTATATCACTTTTCTTTTCAACTGCTATAATTACACTTGAATTACTTTCATTAGTTATATTTTCAAGTTCATCTAATGTGCTATATACATTATCTATTTTACTTCCAACATAAATATATCCATTAGGAATAAGGGTACTTGCATTAAAATTCCCATTTAACTCATTTATTGTCTTTATTCCATAACTCATCTCTTTTTCTGTTATGGAGTTTATTAATTCCCAATTAATTTTATGTGTTATTTGAGTAACTGTTATATTTATACCATCCTTACCAAACATATTATAATTACGTAAATCATTATTATTTGTTGTTTCATAGCCCTTTGGTATAAACCTAGTTAAATCTGCTATACTATTTCCTATTTGATAACTTAAGTTCCCCTTTTTTAGTATATTACCTTCACTAGTTTTAATTGTATATTCAAAGTTATATGTCTTTTTATTTACATTTATAATAACTACACTATTAGTTGAAGCATATAAGTTTTGTAAATCATTTTCAGATACACCTTTCCCATTTATTGTAGCATAAGAAAATTCATATCCCTCTGGTATTAAATTATTCTTAATTAAATTCACAGGGCTACCAACATCTTTTTGTGTAACTTTTGTACTTCCCTCCCTTAAATAAGAACCATTATATTTTACATAATAATTCATCTCATAAGTTATAGGGGCTACATTTATAGTTACTGCCCCACTACTTTTTATATTATTATTTATACCACTTATATTAACTTCCCTATAGCCATTAGGTACATTTATTTTTATATTTCCATTATAACTTACCCGTTGAGTATCTTCTTTTAATACTTTATTTCCATACACATATTTAATATTTATACTAAAGACTTTATCATTGACATTTTCTTTTGTATCTTTGCTTGAATTAGTCACTTTATTTATATTATAGTATTGTGTTTTAGGTAAGTTATTTGCATATACTAGTGTTGCTGGTATACCTATACCTCCTGCAACTAATGAAGCACTTATTACAATACTAGCTACTTTCTTGTTCATCATGTTATTTTTCTCCTTAACAACCAATATATAAATAACCTCTCATATATTTCAATATAAAGTTTTTCATAAAATATATTAATAGGCTCTAAATCATTGTTGCCTATCCTTAAATAAATTTACCATTTGATAGGCTAAATTATATAAAATGTTTTAATTAAATCCATTAG
>CAUWNL010000152.1:0-5736 GCA_963559995.1 uncultured Sarcina sp. | reverse complement strand
AATACAGATTTAGATTATTTTACTGAAGATATATTTTTAAGTAAAGTTTCTTCAAGCTCAACTTTAAACCCCACTTTTAGACTAGGTGAAGAAGTTATAATTACAGGTGATTATTATGCTACAGGTCAATTAATACCATCATGGGTAAGACAAAATACTTATCCTATTATTCAAATAGGCGAAGGAAAAGTATTACTAGGGAATGGCTTAGACAGTTGGGTTAATGATAGCGGTGTTGAAATAAAAAAACAATATAATTTTTATATGGGTCAAAATGTAAGAATTATTGCTAATAATTACTCCACCGGTCAAGAAATCCCTGCATGGGTAAAACAAAATGTTTACCCTATTATTCAAATAGATACAAATAAATGTTTGTTAGGGAATGGCTTAGACAGTTGGGTTAATAAAGATGGATTATTACCTGCATAAAAAATATATGTGGTATAGATATTTATACTATACCACTCATTATCAAAAAAAATATTTATTTTTTACAATAAGAAAGAGAGATAAATTAAAATGGCAGTTACTTTAGAAAGAAGTAAGAGAATTAGAATAGGAGAAGATATAAAGTTAGAACAAATAAATCAAGAAAATTTAAAACTACTAAAAATGTATAAAAGAGATATGTTGATGAGAGAATTAAGCGAAAAAAGTATTTATAATTATGAAAAAGATATAATTCAATGATTCAAATATTTGTATAAAGAACAATTTAACCCATCAATTTTAGAACTTACAGAAGATGAAATAGAAGAATTTATTTTCTTTTGTAAAGAACAGGGCAATAATACTGAAAGAATAAAAAGAAGATTGTCTTCTATATCTGCTTTTTATAAATTTTTAAGAAGGAAGAAAAAAGTTAGCGAAAATCCTCTTGAATTTATACCTCGACCCAAAAAGGGTTTACCAGTGGTTGAACAAACTTATTTAAATTCAGAACAATTCAATCAGTTAAAAGATAAATTAAGAGAATCTGGGAACTTACAGTTAGAAGTATATGCTAGATTGTCTTTATCTACTATGGGTAGGGTTAATGCTATTAGTAATATTACATGAGAGCAAATAGATTTTGAATCAAGAACCATAAATGATGTACTTGAGAAAGAAGGTAAAATAGTAACTTTATTCTTTGATGTAGAAGTAAAAGACTTATTACTAAAACTTAAAAACTATAGAGAAGAAAAAGGTATAGAATGTGCTTATGTATTTTGTACTAAGTATAAAAAAGAATATAAACAAGCTGATGTAACCACTCTTAGGACTTGAGCAAATAAAGTTGGAGAACTTATAAATATGAAACTTCATCCACATGATTTTAGACATAGTTATGCTACATTATTAGTTAATAATGGTATGCCTATTGAAGTAGTTTCTAGCCTTTTAAATCATAGTGGTTTAGATGTTACTAGAAAACATTACATAAAACAAGATACAAGAAAATTACAAGAAGATAAAGATAAGTTCACTTTATAAGTAATTAAAATTCAAATTTTAAAGAAAGAAAATTGGAGTAGAAAATTAAATTAGAATTAGAAAGGATACTTCAAATGCTACAGCAATTTCTTGACCTACTTAATACAACTAATAGTATTTATGTTGCTTTTTTTCTTATTATGCTTTATTGAGCAGATAAAAGAATAAAATTAAATGATAAAAAAGCTGATGAAAGAGAATCAAGACTTATGAAAAAAGTTGATTCAATGGAAAGAAGATACATAGAGAGAGAAGATAAATATCAAAAAATGGTTAACACTTTAACTACAAAAGTAGTTAACAAAGTTGATAAAATAGAATATGAAATAAAAGATATTAAAGAAGTTATGGAAGAAAAATTAAATAAAAAATAAAAAGGGGTAATTTACATGTCAATTGTTAAAAGATTTAGAAATAAGGGATTATGGCTTTCAATTTGTGCTTTTGTCCCATTAATAAGCCAACAGCTAGGATTAAGTATAATCCCACATAATTATGCAGATGTCGTTAATTCAGTTTTGGGAGCTTTAGTTGTCTTAGGCATTCTTAATAACCCAGAAAGTGGTAACTGATACTTAAATAGTAAAGACGAGGTAGTAAAAGATAATACACCAATAGTTGCTGTCCCTGTGATAGAAGATAAAGAAAAAAATAGACCAATTGAGTTTATAGCCAAGCCAATTATAGTAGAAAAAAACGATAAAGTTAAACCTACTATTATAGAAAAACCACAATCTCCAAAAGAAGAATAATAAAAAGCTAAAATTTGTTTATAGACCTGTCTTAAATTACAGGTCTATATTTTTAATATAACAGGAGCGTGTCATATATATGAGTATATTGTTTATTTTTATTATAGCTGTAGGAATGGCTATGGACGGTTTTGTAGTAGCTTTAACCCAAGGTATGACATTAAACAAGAAAAAGTTAATAATTTCAGCTATAAAAATAGGTGGAGCTATAGGGGTATTCCATGCACTGATGCCAATATTAGGTTGGTTACTGGGGAGCTGTTTCCAAAACTATGTTTCACATTATCAACATTGAATAGAATTTGGTATTTTAATGTTATTAGGATTAGATATGATTAAAGATGGCTTTAAAAGTGATAAAAAAGAAAAAGTCCAAAGTCTTTTACTATTAGCTATCGCAACAAGTATAGATACTTTACCTATAGGAATTTCATCTGCTTTTCTAAGTGTAAATATATTTTATGTGTCTTTAATTATAGGAATAGTTACTTGTGTTATAAGTATAAGTGGTGTTTTTATAGGTAAAAAAATCGGCACTGTGTTAAAAAAATATGCTCATTTTATTGGTGGAAGCATATTAGTTATAATGGCATATAATCAATTCTAACTTATACAATAAAATAAATAAAAAGTAGAGAAGTAATTAAATACTTCTCTACTTAAATTCTATATTTCAAAAGTGAACCATTGAGACTCATAATCTTTATTAAAATCTGTTTCAAAGTCTGTATTTTCTTTAGGAAACTCTAGTTTTGCTTTAAGCCGAATTTGGGGTTTATTATCTTCTGTTTTTTCATCAAATAAAACTTTTACTAATTCAAGAATCATATCTTCCTTATATCCCACAGCTCTCGCAGTAGCTATTAACATACCTTTTTTAGCATCAAATTTATCCTCATCACTACATCTTGCTTTTCCTATTTTACCATCTATATTTACTTCAGTTGTTTTACCTGTACAAGTTATTATAGCTTCTTCTTCTACAATTTTATCTCTATGTTTTTTAGGTTCTTCAACTTTCTTTTTCTTAACTAGTCTTATTGAATCCTCTGGGAGTGAGTGATAAAATGGCTTTTCTGCAAACCAATAAACTTTAGTTTTCTCATAAGAATGAATCTGTGTAACAGTTAAAATTTCACCAATATTGAAATATCGTTGATATATGGAATATAAAAAAGTTACTTCTACTGTATCTCCAACTTCAATTTCTTCTTTTTTATCTTCTTTAACTAATTCTAATTGATTTTCATTTAAGCCATAAATATCTTTTTCCTCAAACCAATAAGTCATACAATCACATATGGTATTAAACCAAAAATCTGATATTGTGAATATTTCTCCTAGCTTAAATCTTTTATTAGTAGCACCGTCATTTTTAACATATCTAACTTTATCACCTATTTTAAATTTAGGAGTTATCTCATTTGGATATTCACTTTTATTTTCTTTATTCACTTTACAATATTTAGGCATTTCAACCTTTTCTAATGCTTTTAACTGTTTTTCATATAATCCATATTCTTTATCAATAAAGAAATAAATATTTCCATAATATCCATGTGCTCTTCTTTCAATAGTAAGTTCCTCATCAATTTTGAAAGCGATATCTACAATGTCTCTTTTGTCTAATTGTACTATTTTGACTTTATCTCCTACTTTAAATTTAAATTCTTTATTATTCATATATTTCCTCCTTGTATTTCTTTTTTTTATATATACCTTATTTATCCTATAACTTTATTTCTCACTTCTATATTTTCTATTAATTTATTTAATTCATTTTTTATATTTATTTGTGAATCCATATTAACTATTTTTTTTAGATGTTTTCTTAAATCAGAAAGAAACAATTTATCTGTATCTTCAAAAATAACTCTACTTCCTTTTTGATTTTCAGTAACATTATATTGTAGTATTACCCATTTACTTTTACCTATTTTTCTGATTATTCCCATGCTTTCTAAGTTGTGAAGTGCGTGAGTATGTATTCCGCCACCAACTTTTCTACCGCTTGCTCTAACTATTTCACCCATTGTTGCTTCTACTATGTAATTTTTACTCATTTCTATCATTGCATCTAATAATTCTTTTTCTATTTTACTTACTATGTACATTATTTATGTCTCCTTTTTATATAATTATTTATTTTATATAATTTAAAAAGTTTAATTCTTTGTCTAAAAGAATTGCATTTTCTTCAAACCAACGATACGGAATTGATTTCCTGCCTATTGTTTTTCTAAGCTCTAATATCTTTTCAGCTTCAACCAGAAACTTCTTATCTTGAGTCTTAAACCATATTAAGAAATAGCCTAAATGACTTATTTCTTTCCAAGCTTCAAAGAATTTATATTGATGTTCCTTTATATTTGTAAAAGGAAAAGAAGTTGTGTTAGTAGTTCTTTTAGCTTCTATACTAATCGCTCTACCATCTTTTAAGCTTCCAAAATAATCAACTAATGATTTACATTTGGGAAAAGCTGATACTATTCTTTGACCTGCTCTTTGTACTTGCCATTCAGTAGGTAATTTAAATATAAAAGCTTCACCATTTTTTCTATATTCTTCACATTTTTTATTTATTATTTTTTCTCAATCCATACCCCTATTCGCTATTTTTTCTGTCATAAAACTACATCCTTTCTTTATAATAATCTTCTCAATATTTATTATTTAAAGCTTCTATAATAACATCTTTTAAGTCATTTATAGCATAAGCTAGATTTGAGTTATTATCTATTTTTATTATTGTTCTATCAGATTCTATTGATTTAAACTCTTCTGTATCAGTTAATAATCTTCTACATATTTCATAGCAATGTGGGTTTTCTTCTCTATATATACTTCTCAATAATCTATTTTTATCATTGGTATCTATGTAAATACCAATAACCTTTTCTCCATAAATTTCTTTATATCTTCTATAACCCTTTGGGTCTAATACTACTACACAATTACTATTTGTTTTTTCTATTGTTTCCTTTTCAACTCCATAGTACCAACCATTATAACAAACACTTTCTACAAATTTATTTTCTTTTTGAAGTTTAATCATTTCTTCTTTAGTTTTAAAAAAATAATCAACACCTTCAATTTCGCCTTCTCTCATAGGTCGTGAAGTACTACTAACTAATTCTGTATAATTAAAATATTTACTTATTTCTTTAGCTAAGTACGTTTTGCCTGCACCAGATTTACCTAATATAACAAAAATTAATTTATCCATTTAGTTTTATCCTCCTTAGTGAATTCTCCTGTAATATTTATTATTTCTACTTCATCTTCGAGTAATTCTTCAACAAAAGTAGAAAGCATATTACTTATTTTATTTATTAGTTCTACCTTTTCTGATACATTAAGGTTCTTTAGTATCTTTAAGTTTGTAGTAAGTTTAATTCCACTCGACTTATTCATTTTCTTTTCCTCCTATGATTAAATTATATAATAAGTTTAGTTTTTTGTCAATAACTTTTAAGTGAGATGATTAAAAAATAAATTTTTAATG
>CAUWNL010000151.1:0-5757 GCA_963559995.1 uncultured Sarcina sp. | reverse complement strand
TTGGTGGAGGAAGATGGATTCGAACCATCGAAGTCACTGACAACAGATTTACAGTCTGCCCCCTTTGGCCACTCGGGAATTCCTCCACGTTTGGAGCTGGCAATAGGAATCGAACCTACAACCTGCTGATTACAAGTCAGCTGCTCTACCGTTGAGCCATGCCAGCATATATTTTATTTTTTGTTTCTTGGCTGTTAGCCAATCGACAAGATTTAGTATATATCCTATATAGGTTTATTTCAAATTGTATTTTCCTTAAATTTTATTATTATTTTAATTTATATCTATATTACTTTATTTTTCTTAATTTTTATATTATTTTCTTTACTTTTCATTTATTCTGTTTTCTATCATATCAATATCTATATAAGGTAGTAATATCTTAGTTAGTTGTTCATAATCATTTATAGTTAGTTTTCTTTTTAATAGTTTGAATATGTCTATAGCTGCAGGCAGTTCATCATTCCTTTTAACATGATCTACTAGTTCTTTATAATCACTAATAGATAGATTATTAGCCATTTTAATTAGTTTTAACTTATCTTTGTTTGGTATTTCATTAATTATACTATTCTTATCCACTTTAAAAACTGCTACACTTTCATCTTGTTCCAAGCTTTCTATACCTATAGTATTATTTTTGTTATTGTTACTACTTTCCTTACTCTTACTATCTATCTTTTCTTTATATTCATTATTACTATCTAAATTTTCCTCAATTATCCCATCGTTTTTAGAATCATCATTTAAATCACTTTCTATATCTTGTACACTCTTATCATCTAATTTTTCTTCATATTTTACTATTAATTCATCTTTATTATTTATACCATCTTCATCTTTCTTTATTTCAAAGTTATAGCCTACTTCATAATAGCTTGTTATATTAATAAAATAAGTCATAATTCCTACACTTATTAATGTTGTTGTTAATAAGATAGCTATATATTTTTTATCACTATTCATTTTTTCACCTCTTAATCATTAAAATACAATCATCAATAAATCTTTTAATATACTTTTTTATTTAATATTTCACCTATAAATTTCATATAAATTTATGAGGAGGTGACAATTTGAGTAAAATAAAAGTTAATTACAATTCACCATTATGTTATTACAATATAGCTAATTTTTTAAAAGATTATATTACAGATGATACTATTATAGTTTGTATAGGAACTGATAAATGTATAGGAGATGCACTTGGTCCTCTTGTAGGTACTTTACTAGAAGAAGCCTTATTTCCATTGCCTGTGTTAGGTACCCTCGCATCTCCAATACATGCTCTAAATCTAGATAAAAGATTAAAAGAAATATCAGACAATTATCCTAATGCCTCCATAATAGCAATTGATGCATGTCTAGGCGACTCTAATGCAATAGGAGAGATACACACTAGGGATGAACCTATTCATCCAGGAAAAGGTGTTGGTAAGACACTTCAAAGTGTTGGTAATGCTTCTATAATCGGAATTGTTGACTCCTCAGATAGCCTAGAACTATTCACCAATAGACCTATAAGGTTAAACCTCATTATGGAAATGGCAAAAATAATTAGAAACGGAATCATTCACGCTTATCATCTTAAAAATTCTATATAATATAAGTTATTTTTAGCCTTATTTTAAGCAACTAAACAGCTAGTACCTATTAATATTTATAATATATACTTAAACTCACATACCATCTTTTTGTTTTATGAACTTAAGCAAATAATATACTTAGGTTTAACAAATTATTTATTATACTTATTAAGCTTCCATTATTTTGTACTTTAATTTAGTTGCTTTTCCGCCTCTTATATGTCTTTCAGCTTTATTTAGATCCAATATACTTTTAGCCTCTTCTGCAATACATGGGTTTATTTTAGGTAATCTCTCTGTCATATCTTTATGTATAGTACTTTTACTTACTCCAAAAACTCTAGCTGTCTTTCTTATGGTTGCTCTTGAATCTATTATATACTGTGCAACTTCTAAAACTCTTTCTTCAATATAATCCTTCATAAAAGGGCCTCCTTTAAGTATTATTGTTCAATATAGTCAGTCATTTTTAATGACTGACTTATAATTATTATTTGATTTTTAATTCATTTATATACTCTGTCGGATTAATTGGTTCTTGTGATTTTTCCATATGAAATAATAAATATTCCTCTGATACTCTATCATCAGGATTATTTTGAATTGTGCTTCCTATTTGTCCTAAAACAGTTCCTTGATTTACTGTGTCTCCTATGTCTACAGCTAAATTTTCTTCTAAGTTTCCATAAGTAGATACAAAACCGTCTTCATGTTTTATAGTTACATAATAACCTTCCTTAGAGTTACCCTTACCTGCATCTACAACAGTTCCTTCTGCTATAGATTTAACATCTGAACCTATACTAGATTCAATATCAATTCCCTTATAAACAGTAGCTGATGTCTTTTCATCATTTACTCTTGGAGAAATATTATAAGATCTAGTTACTACTCCATTTGTTATTGGACTAATAAATATTTCACTAGGATTTACTGATGTTTGAACCTCCCCATCACCCTCATCTATTGTCTCTTCAATAATGACTTCTTCCTTTTCTTCATTTTGTACTAATTCAGCATTATCATATTCTATAACCGAACTTCCCTCATTTTGTGCTATACTTGTATCTTTACTATCTTTTACATTAGTTGCTTGTTTATTATTTGTTATGCTTATTCTTGCTGTTATTACTGCAGTAGTTCCAATAACACATAAACATACAAATAATATTACATAAAATGCCTTTCCTTTTAAAAAAGATTTTACATTTAATTTTTTTGTCATAAATAACACCTCCATCTTTATTGTTTCCAGTTTTTTATAATTAATACATATTTATCTATTATTTATGTAAATAAAAAAGATACCAGATAAAAAACTTTATCTAATATCTTTTCCCCAATTAATTATTTTAATCACTATATATAAATTTTTATTCTAAATATATATCATTTAAATTAATTATGTCACTTCCTTGAAAATAGTGTTTTATTATCTCTCTATAATTTTTACCATTCTTAGCCATAGCGTTTGCTCCCCATTGACTCATTCCTACTCCATGGCCATATCCCCTACAATCTATTACTACATTATCCCCATTAAAACTTATAGAAAAATTTGCTGAATTTAACCCAAATATTTGCCTAAATTCTATTCCTGTTAATATACTTGTTCCTATTTTAATTTCTTTTACAGTATCTCCAGTATTTCTAGATAAAATTTCTATCATACTTTCTAAGTTATTTAATGTTAAACCACTTACTCCTAGATTATTTTTCAATACATTAATAAAATTATTTTTTGAATATGTTATACTACTTTCATATTTTGGAGCTTCTTCTTCACCTGGACTTTCTACGCTTTGTAAGTATGGTATATCCATTGAAAAAACACTCTCAGCCTCTTCTGTTCTCCCTGAACTTATAGCAAAGTATTGTGGATACTTTATTATTGCCCCTTCATAAGACACAACTAATCCTTTTGTTTTTTCTACATCACTTTTAATCTTTTCGTAATATTCATCTCCTTTGCTTCCCCATTCTTTCTTTTTTTCTTCTGGGCTTGTATAAGCTTGACAATGAACTGTATCACAAATATCTGCCTTGTCGCTTTTAGAACATGAATTAAACTTTTTACTTATTACATATGTTCTTGCAAGTATACTTTGAGCCATTAATGCTTCATCTTCAAAGGCTGCTGGCATTTCACTTAAAACCACCCCTAAAACATATTCTTCTAAAGCAATAGTTCTTACTTCTCCAGTATCGCTCATATACACCTTAACTACTTCTAAATCAATATCTGAATCTATTAATCGTTGCTTATTCATATTTACTTTTGTATTTCCAGTTATACCATCTTTAATTGCAGTTTTAGTCGATGTATCATTACCATCTATTTCCTTATTATTTTTAGATAAACTACCAAACAAAACAGGTATAATAAAAACCACTAAAAAAATTAATGCTATAAGGGCTACATCCATAAATAGCGCTATTTTCCTCCTTTTCAATCACTTCCCCCATTCCCTATAATAGTTTACATATATATTTATATTCTCTTTATTCATCTATATTCATATATTTAAAATATAAAAAACTATGAAATAAGCTTTATAAATTTCATAGTTTTTATAACATACATCTCTATATGTCCATCCTATATATATCTGCTCCCATATTTTTTAACTTGCCTTCAATATTAACATAGCCTCTATCTATATGAAAGACATCTGTTATTTTAGTTGTACCTTCTGCAGCAAGTCCTGCTAATACTAAAGCAGCACCAGCCCTTAAATCAGTTGCCCTTACTTCACAGCCTGATAATTTATTAGTTCCCTCTATAAATGCTGTTCTTCCTATAACCTTAATGTGAGCTCCCATTCTTATAAGCTCATCTACATTCATAAATCTATTTTCAAAAACTGTTTCTGTTATTATACTACTTCCTCTTGCTAAACATAAAAGACTCATCATTTGAGATTGCATATCTGTTGGAAATCCTGGATACGGCATTGTTTTTATGTCTACACCTTTAATTTTATTTCTTCCATTAACAATAATACTAGAACCATTATTTAAAAATACAAAATCAACTCCACTTTCTTTTAATTTCTCTATAAGTGGCCTACAATAGTCTTCATTAACTCCATTTATCTTTATAGTTGATCCTGTTATAGCTGCTGCTATCATAAAGGTCCCAGCCTCTATTCTATCATAAATAGGTGAGTAAATAGTTCCCCTTAAATTCTCTACTCCTTCTATAATTATTTTTCTTGTTCCTTGTCCATAAACTTTTGAACCTAAGGCATTTAGAAAATTCCCTAAATCAACTATTTCAGGCTCTTGAGCTGCATTTTCTATTATGGTTGTACCTTTTGCTAATGTAGCTGCCATCATTAAGTTTTCAGTTGCTCCTACTGACGGGAAATCTAAATATATTCTATTTCCTATTAATCTTTTTGCCCTTGCTATTATTTCTCCACCAGTATCTGTAATTATCTCTGCTCCTAAAGCCTTTAAACCTTTTAAATGCAAATCTATTGGCCTATTGCCTATATTACAACCTCCAGGCCTAGTGAGCTTAAACTCTCCATATTTAGTAAGCATAGGACCTATTATCAAAAATGAAGCTCTCATTTTTCTTACCAATCTCTCATCTGGACATACCTTTAAAAAGTCCCCTTCTTTTATTTCTATAGTGTTACATAGTTTATTTACTTCAACATTAAATCCTAATTCTCTAATTACATTACAGATTGTAAAAACATCTTCTAGCATAGGTGTATTATTTATTGTAACTTTTTCTGTTGCTAACAATGATGCAGCTATTATTGGTAATACTGAATTTTTAGCAGCACTTATATTTACCTCTCCCTTTAATTTCTTTTGTCCATTTATTATTATATTATCCATAATATCCTCCATTAATTAATATTTAATATGTTATAAATATAATAGGAGACCCCATAATTAAATATGTGCCATTATTATAATTCATAATGGAGTAATTAAATTTTAATGTTTCTTCAACTGTAAATATTCCTGTTAGCCCATTTTCCAATAAAACACTACTCTTATTTCCAATATTATAACAGTCTAACATATTAAATAAACTATCCTCTAATTCATAATTAGATTGACTTTCTAATTTTCCTTTTACAAAAGTAAAATAGTTAAAATTATATGCATCTTTTGATAATTTATCCAACTCTTTTTTCAATAAATCTAT
>CAUWNL010000150.1:0-5776 GCA_963559995.1 uncultured Sarcina sp. | reverse complement strand
AGCATTAAAAATCTATATTGTATATTGGTTCTAACCTTTTCATTATTCTTAAAAAATTTAATAGTTTTATCTCTACTCCTAAGCTTATTTTCATCAAAAATAGGATTTCTAAGAATAGAATATAAAACTGATTGTCCCAAACTACTATAGGTCTTATCTATTTTTTTAAGACGCTGTCCATATCAAAATCATTCCATGTGTCATCATCTATTGTATACTCTTCTTTTTTCCTCATATTATAAAATTCTTTTACATTTTTATAGTTTCTCCTTTGGTGATAATCTTTCCCATACTCATTTCTAATAAATCTTTTATACTTAAGACTTGGAACTGCCCATTCTTTTAATTTTCTTAAAAATAAACTTTCATTTCTTATTTCTAGTTCCCCTTCTAACACCACTATCTCCCCTTACTATAAAATCTATTTTTATTACAATAATATACATTATATCATCTTTTTGTATTTTATCAATCTTATCCAAATATCTAAATATTGTAAAATATATTTATTTTTTATATTAATTGGTATATAATGTTAGTATAAATTTAAAATTAATTAAAGTTTTAATACCTACTATGAAAAAGGAGAAAAATCTTGAAATGTCCTAATTGTCATAATAAATTTAATTTAATTAAACGATTAAAATCAAACTTCCAAAATTCAGGAGAAATTAAATGTTTAAAATGCAAAACAATCTATAGAAAAACATCTTCTATTTTTAATTCTTTATGTGTTGGACTTTCTTGTTTTACATCTATTTCTATTATTGAACTGTTTTTAAAATTAAATAATATAAATAAATTTTTATTACTTATTATACTTGTATCTATTTTATCTATAATATTATATCCACTATTTATTTTGCTATGTGATAATTTCACAAATTATGAAATTGTAGAAGTATCCTCAACTGATGATAACCCTTAATATTAATTATTAATATATTAACTTATAAAAGTAAGAGGCTGTGGAAATACAGCCTCTTACTTTTAATTAAACTCTTTTATCACTTCAGTACTTTTTGACATTTTTAACTTATCCTTTTTCTTTACATGTATCCCAGCTTTTTTACGTGAATATGCAAAATAAAACACAAGTATAACTGCTAAAAATACTCCAAACTCAATCCATACTGTCAATGATAAACTAACCATTAAAAACCCACAGCATAGTATAGATAAAATAGGTATAATAGGTACAAAAGGAGTTCTAAAACCTCTCTTAAAATCTGGATTTGTTTTTCTAAAAACTATAACAGATATTGATACTAATAAGTATACTAAAAGCAATGCTATAGTAGACAAATCTGCTAACTGATTAAGATTTGCAAATCCACCTAAAATAGCTCCTATTCCACCTACTACCCATAAGGAAACTATTGGTACATTTTTAGAATTCTTTTTTTCTAAGGCCTTTGGTATAAGCCTATCCTTGCTAAGTGCTGAAAGTATTCTAGATGTTCCAAAACTATTAGCAAATATTATAGATAAAAGCCCTATTACTGCTCCTACTGATAATATTCCTGCTGCAAAGTGTTGTCCAACAAATTGAAGTGCATAAGCTAATGCATCTGATTTATTCAAATCTCCATATGGTATCATTCCTGTTACAATTAAAGATACTATTATGTAAATTATAGCACATATAATTATAGATGATATTAACGCTATAGGTAATGCTCTTTGAGGGTTTTTACTTTCCTCAGCTGCTGAAACTGTAATATCAAATCCAGTATAAGCTAAAAATAAAGTTGACGCTCCACTAAATACTCCACTAAGACCAAAGGGCATAAATACAATCCAATTGTTAGTGTTAACATAGAAGAAACCTACACCAATAAATACTATAACTACACTTATCTTTATTAAAACTACAATATTATTAAACATTTTACTCTCTTGTGTTCCTAAAGATAATATGTAAACTATAAAAAGGGTAACTAAAACTGCTGGTAAATTTATAAAACCACCACTTCCAATACCTAATGATAGATAACTTGGAAGATGTATATTAAAATCTGCAAGTAATCCTTGAAAATATGCTGACCATCCACTAGCTGCTAAACCTAGGGATAAAATATATCCAAAAACTACAGATAATCCAGAAACATATGCAAAAATTTCACCTAATGCAACATATATGTATGTATATGAACCACCTGCACTATGAATAGATGAACCAAATTCAGCATAACATAAAACCACAAATATAGAAGCTATACCTGCTATTATAAATGATATAATTTCAGCTGGCCCTGCTGTTGTTGCAGCTACTACTCCTGGTAAAACTAATACCCCAGTACCTATAACTGCTCCAATACTCATAAGAGTTAAATCAACAACTCCAAGTCCATGCTTATTTTCTTTCTTCCTTTCTCCTCTAAACATATGAGGGTCTTGTCTTCTTATTAAACTCATTTACTCAACCTCCAATGTCCAACGCTTATGAATAATTTTCTTTAAAAATAATTCATATGAATTATTTATTTAAAATTAATTCATAATTATCTTCACCTTTAAAAGTCCTTATAATATTTTTAGCTTATTTTCTAACTTTTACGACGATAATATAGTATTATTTTTATCATTTTAATTTATACCACGTTGTTCTTATGCATAAATTTTATACTATTCTTGCATTTATTTCAAGAGGTAATTTTTTCACTTTTAAATTTTATTTTGTTTATACATAATTAAATTATTAAATTAATAATTTGAAATCATTTTCTATTCAATTTAATATATAAATGAATTTTTATTGTTATTTATCATGCATTTTATTGAAGCCAAAAATCATTTTAAAGCATAAACTTTAAAGTTAGCTAATAAAGACTATCTTAAAATTTATAGCAACATAGCCTTTATCAATAACTAGCTTTAACTATTCAATTTAGAGTTTTTATTTGAATAAATGAAATAAAATATTATAACAATTACTAAAAATATTCCAAAGTAAATCCAAGTTACCCATGAAAGGTTTATCATTAAAAATAGACAACAACTTATTGCTATTATTGGTATAATAGGACCAAAAGGCACCTTAAACCCTCTTTTAAAGTCTGGATTAGTCCTTCTAAACACTAAAACAGATAATGCTACCATTAAATATACAAATAATAATGCCATACTAGATGCATTAGCTAAGCTATTTAAATTTACAAATCCCCCAAGTATTGCACCTATTATTCCTATGGTCCATAAGGATATAACTGGTACTCCCTCTTTATTTTCCTTTGCAAAAGCCTCAGGTATAAGTCTATCCTTTCCAATATTTGCAAACATACGAGATGTTCCAAATCCTACTGCAAATATTATAGCTAATATTCCAAGTATAGCCCCCACTGATAAAAATCCTGAAATAACATTTTGTCCAACTTTAATTAAAGCATAGGCTAATGCGTCTCCTTGATCTAGTTCCTTATAAGAAACCATTCCTGTTAAAACAAAACTTACCAAACAATAAATTACAATACAAGCAATTATCGAGAATATAAGAGCTCTTGGTAATGTTTTTTGAGGATTTTTGGTTTCTTCAGCTGCTGATGCTGTAATATCAAACCCAGAATAGGCTAGAAATAACGTAGATGAACCACTAATTACGCCACTTACACCCATAGGTAAAAAAGGCCACCAATTTTCAGGTTTTATATAAAAAACTCCTACTACGATGAATAAAACTATTATAGCTACCTTAATCATTACCACTATATTATTAAATGCTTTACTTTCTTTTCCTCCTAAGGATAATATAAATATTATGAAAAGTGTAACCAACACGGCAGGTAAATTTATAAATCCGCCTTGACTTGGTATTTTACTTATCATACTTGGAAGTTCCATATTAAATACTTCTAAAAAACCATTTAAATATGATGCCCATCCACTTGATACAATACCTAATGCTAAAACATAACCAAACATCACAGCCATTCCAACAATGTAAGCAAATATTTCTCCTAATGACACATAAACATATGTATAAGAGCCCCCTGCACTTGGCACTGAGGATGAAAATTCAGAATAACATAAAACTATAAATATAGATGCTATACCTGCTATTATAAATGATATAACCTCTCCTGGCCCTGCAGTAGTTGCCGCTACTACTCCTGGAAGAACAAGTACTCCTGTACCTATAACTGCACCGATACTCATAAGTGTTAAATCTAATGTACCTAAGGTTCTCACTCTATTACTAAGTTTCGATTTTAGAACCGTATTATCAACATCTTGTTTTCTAAACAAATTCATTCATTATTACCTCCCTATTTTCCTCTTTAGTTAGTTTTATAATCTCTACCCTAAATATACATATACAATATTAAGTTACTAACATTTGGCCTTTTTAATTATATTAATTCACTAATTTAAAAACTAATCAATTATTAAATCAATTATTAAATCAATTATTTTTATTAATTCATTATATATTTCTAGATTTTAGATGTCAATTTAATAATAACTAATACAACATATAGTAACTCTTTACAAAGTAAAATTAATTAAAAGTTTATACTTTATTTAAACAATATCTATATAACTGTAAAATAATACATAAAAAAATAGACATACAAGCTCATATATACTAAAACTTATATATCTATAATTCTCTATTTAACTTTAAGATATTCTATTTATTTGAATATAAATCAAACTTTTCTTTTATAAACTGATGTTTATACCATTTTCTCTTAACCACTTTATTTCTTCTTTATAATTTGGTAAAATCTTTTCAACACTTCTCCAGTATTCTTTAGAATGGTTTTTATGTTCCATATGACACATTTCATGGACAATTATATAGTCAAAAACATCAATAGGTGCCATTACAATTCTCCAATTAAAAAGAAGCTTATTATTATAAGTGCAACTACCCCATCTAAGCTTTTGCTCTTTAGATTTAATTTCCTTTGGATACTCATTAAAATATCTACTGTAATATTTAACCCTTTCAATAGCTTTTTCTAAAGTTTTTTCCCTATACCACTTTTCTAAAGCATATCTTATCTTTTCTTTATTATGTGTATTAGTATTTATTATAAAATTATTGTCTACAAGTTCTACGCTTATGTTTTTTATGTTCTCCATTATTTTTAATTTTAAAGTATAATTACTTCCTAAATACATAAAAACCCCATGATTTTCAAATTTTCTAATAACTTTATTTTTATTTATGTCTCTAATTTCATCTTGCTTTTTTAATATCCATTCTCCTTTAGAATTGATTATTTTTAAGATTTCATCTTTAGTAACTCTAAAAGGTGCTGTTACCTTAACACTTCCATCAGCATTAATTAAAATACTCAAAGTTTTTCTTTTTCTATATATTAAATCAAACTCTATAATCTTGTTTTCAAGTTGTATTTTCATAAGTTATCCTCCTATTTTATTTATATAAAACAGTATAGCACAGCATCTTTTTTATAATTATTTCAAAATATACTTATAGATATATATAACACTACTTTTTATCTAAAATAAAAAAGAACAAGAATACCCCTGTTCCTTTTATAAATTATTATCTTCCTATACTTTGATTACTTATACTATTGTAATAATCTTTCTTTAAATCTTGCACTTAAAGGACTCATAAAAATAATCACACCTACATAAAGTATACCAAATAAGAGCATTATCTAAAACACCAAATAAATATCTATTAAATATTAATAAATCTCCCCCTACTAAAAGTCCAATTACAATTCTTGATAAAATAGTTATCTTATAATTAGCTTTACAATTCTCACACTCTATTGGCTCATAGCCTTTAAAATTC
>CAUWNL010000149.1:0-5787 GCA_963559995.1 uncultured Sarcina sp. | reverse complement strand
ATGACAAAATAATAAATTTAATAAATATATTTTAAACTTCAAAGAGAAAAATTTCCTTGTTTATATTTAGGTAGTATTGAAATATATTCAATATTAATGTAATATTATACTAATTAATAGATGGTTGTTAAAAATAATATTTTATTTAAAATACATAGTTAAAAATAGAAAAGAGGTACAATAATGAATAATAAAATTATTAATTTCATACTTCTTAGTTTAGCTGGGAAAATTGTTAGCGATTTATTAAATAAAAATGATTTTACTAAAAAAAATAAGGCTAATATCCCTAGTTTTAAAGGTGTTTTGGAAGTAAAACATAGTATTAAAGGAAGAATTAGATTTTATATTCCTATATTAAAAGAAAATGAAGAGGCTAAAAGCATTTTAATAACTCAGTTATCTAGAGTTTCAGCTATAAAAAGTATTGAGGTTAATCTAATTACTGGAAGTCTTTTGATTTGTTATGAGGAAAAGACTGTTGATACAGCAGTTTTAATAGGAGTTATAGCAAAACTTTTAGGATTAGAAGAAGCTATTGCAAAAAAACCAGAAGCTTTAGTAACTAGAGAAATGAAAAGTATGAAAGAAGCTATAAATATGGCCGTTTATGAAAAAACTAACGGTCTTATGGATAGTAAATCGTTATTTATACTTTTAACAATATTAGGTGGATTTATAATAGTAAAATCAAATCCAATAGCATTTCCAAATGGATATACATTATTAAGATGGGGTGCTAATGCATTATAACAAAGGAGAAAATTTATGAATTTAAAAAAATTTATAATAGGGCAATTGCTAAAAATTAAGGTTTCTCATAGTATTCCAGGGAGGGTTAGACTTAAAGTAAGTTCTTTAAAGCTTGTTCCTGAGGAATATAGAGTTTATCAAAAATTTATAAATGATGCCTTAAATAAATTAAATGGTATAAAGACAGTTGAAGTAAATAATATAACTGGAAGTATCTTAGTTACATATGATGAAAATGTATTATATGTAACTAAGATATTAAGATGGATTGATAAATTAAAAGAAATTGGATTAAGTAATTTTGAACTAATTGAGAAGTACGGAGAAAGCAATTTAGAATATGTTATAAAAACAATAAATCAACAATTAGATGAAGCCGTGAAGAATATTTAGTTTCTTTGTAGCTAAAGGGGGATACAAACAAGGTGAAAGGTAACTTATTAATCAATACCACTATAAAACATAGTATTAAAGGAAGATTAAGATTAGTTTCTGACAAAATAAAATTTCTACAATCTTACAAGGGTGAAATTGAAGGCACTTTAAAAAATAATGACTATATAAAAACAGCATATTTAAATCCAATTACAAGGTCTATATTAGTGGAATATGATTATTCTTTTTCTAGAGATTCTGCAAAAGAAATAGTAGATAAAGTTTTGAATAAGTATTCAGTGGCTATTTCTGAGGAGAAAATGCAGGAGAGAGCACGCAATAAAAATAAAGATGTAAGTTTAGAAACTGAAACGTCTAAAGATATTTTAAAAAGAGTA
Organism: uncultured Sarcina sp.; assembly: GCA_963559995.1. Lineage (GTDB taxonomy): Bacteria > Bacillota > Clostridia > Clostridiales > Clostridiaceae > Sarcina. Next base: position 4,261 of record CAUWNL010000149.1, on the reverse strand, counting down.
GCTTTAAACCTTGGAACATTAGGATATATAGTTGCTAAGGATAAATTAAGATTAAAAGATTTTTATAACGTAGAGAGATTTGGAGTACTAGGAAGGTTTATGACAGTACCAGCCCTTGTATCTCTTTATTTAAATAAAGGTCTTTTAGATAATGGAATAAGGGGAGCTATAAAAAATAAAAAACCTAATGCAGATACTTTAACATTAACATCAATAGTGTCAAGTCTTCTACTTGGAAATGATAAATCTGCATTAACAATAACTCTTTTATCAGATGTAGCTGAGCTTATGACAATTTATACTATGGAGAGAACTAGGGATTCCATAAAGAAAATGCTATCAGTAAATGAAGAAGAAGTATGGAAGCTCCTAGAAGATGGAAGTGTTAAGAAGTTCGCAGTAAATACAATAAATAAAGATGATTTAATTGTAATTTATACGGGAGAAAAAATTTGTGTAGATGGTGAAGTAGTTCAAGGGGAAGCTGTAATTGATCAATCATCAGTTACAGGAGAATATATGCCAGTAACTAAAAAAATAGGTGAGAAAGTTTTTGCAGGAACAGTTATAAAAGCTGGAAGTATCACTGTAAAAACAGAAAAGGCAGGAGACGATACAGTAGTATCTAGAATTATACATTTAGTAGAAGATGCGGCATCAAAGAAGGCACCTATTCAAGACTATGCAGATAAGTTTTCAACTTATTTAGTACCAGCCAATTTCATCTTTGCAGGTATCACTTATCTATTGACTAGAAATGTTAATAGGGCTTTAAATATGCTTATAATTGATTATTCTTGCGGAATTAAATTATCAACTGCGACAGCGTTTTCAGCAGCTATAAATAACGCTGTACGTCATGGCGTATTAGTAAAGGGAGGAAACTATCTAGAAGCTTTATCAAATGCAGATACAATGATATTAGATAAAACAGGCACTTTAACTGAAGGAAGACCAGCTGTTACTGATATTGTAGTCATAGGTAAGGATTATACAAAAGAGGATGTGTTAAAAATAGCAGCAGCAGCTGAAGAAACATCTTCCCATCCAATGTCTGTTGCAATAATGAATAAAGTTAAAGAAGATAATATAGAAATACCTATACATGGGGATGTAAAAACGCATGTAGCAAGAGGTATGGAAACTACAATAGATGGTGAAAATGTATTAGTAGGTAGTAGATTGTTTTTAGAAGAAAATAATATTTCCTTAAGAAATATTGCTAAAAAGGAAGAAAAAATTCAACAAAATGGTGGCAATATAATTTATGTTGCATTTAAAGGAAAATTAATTGCCTTAATATCTATGAAGGATAAAATGAGAGATAATATGAAAAAGTCTATAAACAATCTTAGATATCAGGGTGTAGATGATATAGTTTTATTAACTGGTGATTTAGAGGAACAAGCTAAAGATGTAGCTTTAAAAATGGGAGTTGATGGATATAAAGCAGAACTTTTGCCTTCTGATAAAGCAGAACAAGTCTTAAAATATCAGTCTAAAGGCGCTAAAGTTATAATGGTTGGTGATGGAATAAATGATGCTCCAGCACTAGCCTATGCAGATGTTGGGATTGCTTTGGGCGGAGGAAGTACAGATGTTGCTATGGAAGCTGCAGACATTACTATAAATGGTGATAATCCAATGATGATGCCAACTATAATAGAACTTTCTAAAAGTACTATGCAGGTTGTTAAACAAAATTTTGGTCTTGTAATAGGAATAAATAGTCTAGGTCTTATGTTAAGTGCTATAGGAAAACTTCCTGTATTTTGGGGAGCAGTTCTTCATAATTCAAGTACTATATTTGTTGTATCAAACTCAATAAGACTTATGTTTTTTAACATGGAGAGGGGGATTTAGTTATGAATAATCCAACTATAATTATTGTTCATAATATAAAAAATAGATTGAGAATTAAAATGTCTCATCCCTTGAGAAATAAAAGATTTGTTGTTGATGAGCTTTTAAGAAGAGATGGTATTAATGAAGTATTTTATAACGAAACAACAAAATCGATTCTTTTTAAATACAGTGATTATAAAATATCAGGTGAAGAGCTTGTTATGAGATTTATAGCTGTATATTCAAAGGATTTTGACCTTATACCTATAAGATTTGTTTATGATTCATCAGCTAAGAAAATTCCACCAATGGCATATTACTCATTAGCAACAATTCTATTAGGTGGCATAAGTAAATACTTAACAGTTGGAACTGATATAAGCGATTTTTTAAATTGGGCAGCAGTAGGAACTACAGTTGGTGCTATAGGTGAACATGCATATAATGAAATAAATGAAAAGGGATATTTTGACCCTGAAGTTGTATCGGTTATGTATTTAATCAATTCAGTTAGTAAAGGGAACTTTCTACTACCATCAACTATAACGTGGTTTACTACATTTGGAAGGCATATACTTGATATATCAAATAGTAGACTTATGGTAAGTGTTAGAGAAATAAAAAATCATAATACTAATGAGAGTTATTATGATATAACAGTAGTTCCCGATGTAGATAAAACAAAAAGAACTAACACTTTAAGAATGTTTTTAGAAAAATTTATTGAGGTCCAAGGAAATACTATGAGAAAATCGTTTATTTTAACTAATAATGGAGCATTAAAGGTAGCAGATAAGGTTTTATCAGGTTTTGAGGGAGGTCCTTCCTTCATAGTTAGTAATGAGAAAAGTACAAAAGCATTAAATAATGTAATGAGTTAATATTTTTTAGGGTTAATACTCTAAATTAAATATAAAAATATTAAAGTAGGAGGAATAAATTATGTTATTAAACGGAAAAATAAATAAGGATCATATTACAGGAGCTTTAGTAGGTGTAGGAGTATGTGCAGTAGGGTACTACATCTATAAGAAAAATCAAAGTAAAGTAGATGATTTTTTAAGACAACAAGGAATAAATGTTTCAACTCAATCAACAGATTTCAATACTATGTCTTTACCAGAATTAATGGAAACTAAAGAAGTTATAGAAGACTTAATAGCAGAAAAACAATTAACAAATGAGACACCTTCTCAAATTCAAGAGTAATTTATAAATAGGTTGTAGTAAAATGACTTATAATATCTAACCATATTGTAGTTAAAGGTTGTTTTGGTACAACCTTTTATTTTTCTATAAATAAAGAACTTATTTTGAAATATAAGTATTAACTTTAAATAATTAGAAAAAAAATATAGCATTTTAAAGGATATTAAAGAAAAAGTGGTGAAATTATTTAAAGATAAGTAAAAAAAATCTTATAAGGGCCAAATTATAAACATATTTCAGAAATTAACCAAGATTCACAGTTTGTACATGAAGCAAGTTTAAGTTATTATTAATAACATAAATATTTTTAGACTATATTAATTTATTTAATAGATAATATTAAGGAGGATGTTAATGAAAAAAGTAAAAATGACAGCATTAATATTAGCTGCAACTGTAACAATAGGTGGATATGGATTATTAGGGACAAGTTCTTTAGCTATAACTAATAACATAGTTTTAGCTAGTTCAGTAAGTACAACTAGCACTACAACTAGTAATGGTAGTGCAATTAGTAGATCAAGCAGTTCAAATGTTAATGGAGTCGCAACTGGAGAAGGTGTAATAATTAATGGAGGAAGTTCTTTTGAATTATTAAGCTCTCCAAATGGAAGTAAGATTTCAAGTGTTTCAGTAGGTGAAATGGTAACTCTTGAAAGCGGAAACACTAATGGATATTATAAAGTTGAAGTTCGTGAAACAGGAGATATAGGATATTTAAAGTCATGTAACATACAAGAAATATATAATTGTCAAAAGAGCAGTTTAGAAAATTTAAGTTCTCAAGGAACAATTATAAATGTTTCATCAGTAGTTAATGTAAGACAAAGAGCAGGTCTTAATTCTGATATTTTAACAACAATGAAAAATAATGAAACTGTTTCTGTTATAGGTAAACAAGGACAATGGTATAAGGTATCTGTAAATGGAGAAACAGGATTTATATATGAAGAATACATATCATTAAATTCAAATACAGTTACGACTACGGCACAAAAAGCTTCAACAAGTGGCGTAACAAGAAATGAGAATGTAAATAGTTCAGCTTCAACAAGTGGCGCAACAACAAATGAAAATGTAAATAGTTCAGCGGCAAGAAGTGCAAAAAACAATGTAATAAGTATGGCTGTAGTAACAAATACAGCAGGAAACACTTCAAAAACAAGTGGAACAGTAAGTAATACAGGAAACACTTCAAAGACAAGTG
>CAUWNL010000148.1:0-5798 GCA_963559995.1 uncultured Sarcina sp. | reverse complement strand
AAACCTTCAAGCTGGACTTGCTTTAATGGGAGCCGAAAATTTAACTCCAAAGGCTATAGAAAAAGCTGTTGATGAAGTTTTATCTTCTAATTTATACAAAGAAAATGCTAAAAAGATTGGTAAATCTTTAAGAGAACTTGGTGGATATAAGGAAGCTACTAAGCTTATTAAAGAGCTTTTATAAAATATAAAGTTATAACAAATTAGAGGCTAGAATTATCTAACCTCTAATTTATTTATACTATTTACATGTTTATATAATTATTAGTATGATATATGTCATGTTTCCACTATTACAATCTTTATTAAGCTTTAAATTTTCTAAGTCTTAATGCATTTAAAAGCACCGATACTGAACTTAAACTCATAGCTGCTGCTGCAATCATTGGGTTTAAAAGTGGCCCTCCAAATATATGAAGTACCCCCATAGCTACTGGTATTCCTAAAACATTATAAGCAAAAGCCCAAAATAGGTTTTGTTTTATATTTCTAATTGTTGCTCTGCTTAACTTTATAGCTTTAGAAACATCCATTAAATCGCTTCTCATTAAAACTATATCAGCAGATTCTATAGCAACATCTGTCCCTGATCCTATAGCTATTCCAATATCTGCTTTAGCAAGCGCTGGTGCATCATTAATTCCATCCCCAACCATAGCTACTCTTTTATTTTTACCTTGAAGCTTTTTAATATTTTTAGCTTTATCCTCTGGTAAAACCTCTGCTAAAACAGTATCTATTCCAACTTCCCTTGCTATTGCCTTTGCAGTATTTTTATTATCTCCTGTTATGATAACAGTCTCTATTCCCATTTTATGAAGTACTTCTATAGCTTTTTTACTACTTGTCTTTACTGTATCTGCAACTGCAATTATACCTTTAATCTCTTTATCTATAGCAATATACATTGGAGTTTTCCCTTCATTTGCAAGGTTACTTGATTTTTCTTCAAAGCTTGTTATATCTATACATTCATCTATCATTAGTTTCTTATTTCCAAGTAAAATGTTTTTATTTTCAATTGTTACATCTATTCCATGACCTGGTATCGCTCTAAAATTTTCTATTTTTTTTAAGACTAAATTTTTTTCTTTAGCTTTATTTAAAATTGCTTCTCCTAAAGGATGTTCTGAACCTTTCTCACAGCTTGCAGCTAAAATTAATATTTCTTCTTTTGATATATTATTAGTTAAAATATCTGTAACCTTAGGTTTTCCCTCTGTTATAGTACCTGTTTTGTCAAAAACTATAGTATTTATTTTATGAGTTGTCTCTAAAGCTTCTCCACCCTTTATTAAAATTCCATTTTCTGCTCCTTTTCCTGTACCAACCATAATAGCTGTTGGGGTTGCAAGACCAAGAGCACAAGGACATGCAATTACTAAAACTGATATAAATATAGTTAATGAGAATATAAAATCTTCTCCTGCAATTAGCCATCCTATTGATGATATTATTGCTAAGGAAATTACAATAGGTACAAAATAAGAAGATATAACATCTGCAATTTTAGCAATTGGTGCTTTAGAACCTTGAGCATCCTCTACTAACTTTATTATTTGTGCAAGGGCTGTATCACCTCCAACCTTTGTTGCCCTATACTTTATAAATCCATTTTTATTTATACTAGCTCCAATAACCATGCTTCCAATAGTCTTTTCAATAGGAATACTTTCCCCTGTAAGCATTGATTCATCAACAGATGTTACTCCTTCTATAACTACACCATCTACGGGAAATTTTTCTCCTGGTTTTACAAGAACTATATCAGAAACATTAACACTTTCTAAGGAAATTTCTATTTCTTTATTATCCCTTATAACTGTAGCTGTCTTTGGGGCTAATCCCATAAGTTTTTTTATAGCTTCTGATGTTTTCCCCTTTGACAGAGCTTCTAGATACTTACCTAAAGTTATAAGGGTTAAAATTGTCCCTGCTGATTCAAAATAAAGATGCATTGCATAGCTATGTGGATTATCTCCTATTATAATTTTGTAAATTGCAAAAAGACCATAAATAAAGGCAGCTAAAGTCCCAACTGATATTAAAGAGTCCATATTAGGACTCAACTTAAATAAGTTTTTTATTCCAACCTTATAAAATTTATATCCTGTTACCATAACAATTGTAGTTAATACAAGTTGTACTAATGCAAAATTTAAAGGATTTATTTTAGGGTCTATTATACCTGGAAGTGACATCCCCATCATATGACCCATACTTATTATAAGAAGTGGAACTGTAAATATAGCTGAAATTATAAATCTATTAAATAGCTTCTTACTTTCACTTATTTCCTTAACTTGTCTTTTAAAATCTTCTTCTTTAATTAATTTATATCCTGCCTTATCTATAGCTTCTTTTAATTTCTCATAGGAAACTTTATCGTTCTCCATTGTAACTGTTAATTTTTCAGTAGCAAAATTTACACTTGCATACTTAACACCTTCTATTTTTTTTGTTACTCGCTCTACTCTATTTGCACAAGCTGAACAAGTCATTCCTTGAACTTTAAATGTTTTATTCTTCATAAAAACCTCACTAACTTACTTTCTCCCCACCCCAGGGGGGTATTATACTTTTATTATATATATATTTATTTATTTGTCAATAATGTTAATATTATGATTAATTTAAAATATATTTTAAATTTATATATAAAAGTAGTAGTTAGTTAAAATGAATAATTAACTTAATACAAAAAGCTAGCAATAATTCTTATTGCTAGCTTCTATCTTTCTAAGATGCATTTTTATGTTCATCTTTAATTTCTCCCTTTTTAACCATATACCTATGAACCGGTAATCCTAAAAGTGTAATTAGGATTCCTCCAATTGCAATTAAAGAACTATTTAATCCTGCCATAAATAATTGATTAACCAAAACAAAAATTCCTCCAGCTATAGCTATACCAGGTATTACAGGATATCCTAATACTTTGTAGGGCCTTTCCATATCTGGCCTTGTAAATCTCAGCTTAAATATTCCTATAAATGTTAATACATAAAATATCCATACTGTGAATATTTCCAAATCACTTATTAAATTAAACTCACCAGTTGCTGCATAAATTGCCCCAATTACTGCTGTTACAATTATGGCATTTATTGGTGATCCACTTTTATTTATCTTAGCTAATTTTTTGCTAAATGGTAAATATCCCTTTTTAGATAAGGCAAACACAACTCTTGGACCTGTTAAAAGATATCCATTTAAAGAACCAAATGCTGCAATCAATATTCCAACGCTTATTATTTGACCACCCATGGAACCAAATATTTTATCTGCAACTAAGGCTGCTGGTACTGGTACATTAGCAAGTTCACTTGCTGGAAGAACCCAAAGATATGCTAAGTTTATAGCTATGTAAAGAGCCATAACTATTGATATTCCTCCGATTATAGCTTTTGGTAAATCCTTCCCTGGATTTTTAAGTTCTCCTGCTATGGAACCTATATTTATCCATCCATCATAAACAAATAAAACTGCTATAAGTACCTGACCAAAGGCTGATCCAAAGCTTACACCATTTCCAATCATAGGAGAAAGTATAGGATTTGTTCCTGTACCTTTTATAAGTCCAAAAACTATAAGTATTACTATAGGAACTACTTTGCAAGCTGTTGAAATACTTTGAACTAAACTCCCAAACTTAGCATCTAATAAATTTAAAATAGTTACAATTGCTATCATTATTATAGCGATAATAGCTTTTAAGTTATTATCACCTATCATCTGACAAAACTGTTCAGAAAACATTACGGCTAAGGCTGCAACTGTGCCTGGATAATACAAAACAACTTGCATCCATCCAGTTAAAAATGATAATTTTTCCCCCCACATTTCTCTTATGTATATCATCATGCCACCAGTTTCAGTTATAGAAGCTGCAGCTTCTGCTACTGTTAATCCTGCACACAATGTTATTATTCCACCTATAATCCAAGCTATTATTCCAAGACCTGGTGCTCCATTTGTAGCAGTATATATTGCTTCTGGCTTAAAAAATACCCCTCCACCTATAACAATTCCTACTACAATTGATAGTGCTGTAAAAAGTCCCATGGTTTTTTTAAGACCTTGATCTTGTTCCATTATTTCTCTCCTTAATCTTCTGTTTCAAATATTAAATTATATAAAAGTTTATATAGGCTTAAATCTACTTTTATAATATATTATATTATACTTTTCTTAAAAAACATATTAATTCCTAATAAAAAAAGAGTTAAATAAAAAGATAACAACTTAATTGAACAAGTCAGTATCTTTTCTTTTAGAAAAATATCAAAGTGTTAATTATCCACTGATTTTTATTCAAATTATTTCATTTTAAGTAAAATAAAGTTCATATAAATCCTCATATTACTTAATTTTAATAACTAAATGTTTAATAAATTAATATTATGTATTATATAAAAAAATATGAGGTTAATTATTATGAACAGTTATATAATTTTAATAAATAACTCTAAGTATTTAAATGATTTTAAAACTTATTTAAAAACAAATAATATTCATCTTAAGTTTTCAAGCGATACTTCTCTAATCTTTATTATAGAAACAACATCTAAAAATATAAATTCTATGAAATCATTAAATTATATAGATATAATAACAAAAGATTTTAGATATTCTTTACCTGATCCTATTTATGATTTTAAAAGAATTAACGATATTAATGGGACCAGATCTTTAGATGGTACTAAAAATCAAAGTTCTTCTTATAAAAATTGGGGGGTAAATTCTATCTGTGCCCCTTGTCTTTGGAATAAAAATATAACAGGTTCTAAAGTAAATGTAGCTATCTTAGATAGTGGTATATCTAAGCATAGTGATTTTACTGTAAAAACTTCAATATCCTTTGTGGAAAACGAAACTCCTGAAGATAAAGATGGGCATGGCACCTTTGTTACTGGTATTATAGGTGGTAAAAATCCAAACATTAATTCTTTTGGAGTTGCTTATGATTGTAATTTATTTAACATTAAGGTTTTGGATAATAATGGAACTGGACAACTTATTTCACTAATAGAAGCTATAATCTGGTGTGGTGATAACAATATTCAGGTAGCTAATATGAGCTTAGGTTTTAATGCTGGATTAGATGATTTATCTATTACTTTATTAGAATCTGCAATAAATTATTCAAATAGTAAAGGTTGTATCTTTGTTGCAGCCTCTGGAAATGAATCTAATGACTCTCTTGATTATCCCGCAGCTATTAATTCTGTAATATCTGTAGGTGCTATTAATTCTTCTTATGAAAGAGAGAATTTTTCAAATTATGGTCCTGGTCTTGATTATGTTGCTCCAGGTTCTGATATATTTAGTACCTATTTAAATAATTCCTACGCACTAGCTAGCGGCACATCTATGTCAGCTCCTCACGTAACAGGTCTTATAGCTTTACTTTTAAGTGAAGACTCTTCAAGAACACAAGAAGATATTAAATCTATCTTAACTAAATACTCTATTGATTTAGGTGATACAGGTTATGATTTAAAATACGGAAACGGCTTAGTTAACATTCCTTGTTTCGATAAAGTCTAAGTAATATTAAAATGTAGTTCTTATAAGAATCTTATAAGAACTACTCCTCTCTTACCTCTATGAATTAAATATATTCCTTTATGTTACAACTAATATTTTCAACGCAAACAACTCGCCTTGATATCTTTCCTTTAATTATATTTACCTTTGACCCAACATTTATATTAGCATACTTCCCCCCTGAAATTTTTTCCGTTCTGTTAACTTATATGAACATTGCTTCTCTCCAATCAAGTAGGTACAATAGT
>CAUWNL010000147.1:0-5856 GCA_963559995.1 uncultured Sarcina sp. | reverse complement strand
ATATGGAGGTGAAAAATTCATGGATAAAGGAAAAATTCTTATATGCTCTAAATGCGGAGAAAAAATTATTCCAACTCTTAAATATAAGTTTGAAATATGCCCTATTTGTAAAATAATTCATACTATAGAAAAGTTCTCGTAAAAAATAACTAAAGATATATAATTTTTAGTTATATATCTTTAGCATCTTGTTTAAGATAATATCTCTATTAAATCTTTTTCAATAAAATTATCATATTTACCACTTCTAAACTCAGAAATAATAACAGCTTTAATATTTTTATTGTTTGCTATTCTTTCATGAATAATCTCTGGAAACTCTGAAAAAACTTTTTTTTCATTATCATCTAAATTTATTATAGTTGGTATTCTCTTTTCATTATTATATTTTTCTAAGATATCTTCATTATTTTTTCTAGGAAGTATTTTTATATTTATATTATTATTTATATCCTTCATTTTAAGAAGACAAGACAATACCACAGCGCAATCTTTACAGTATGGCTCTGCAAAAGCTAAAATATTAATATTTTTCTTTATATTTTTTATACTGTCTATAGTTTCTTTTGATAATTTATTTTGATTATATATAGAATCTATAATTTTCCTCTCATCTTCTGTTGCACTTTCTAAATATTCTTCATAAGTTAACATATCTTCTATCATATTTTAACTCCTTTTATAAATATCTTATATGTTTTTTAAATTAAAATTTAAGCTATTTTAATTTAATACTAAGTTGATATCTAAAAAACTTAACAAAATTTATATTTCAAGTTCTTCAATAGCCACTGAATAAACACCACAATTTTTGCAAACCACAATAGTTACTATATAGCTATTATCTACTTTTCCTTCTCTTAAAAGTTTATTATATGTTAATCCTTCGTATTCCTTTGATATATTGCTTATTACATACTCTGAATTTTTAGTGAAAATATAAAAATTGAATTCTAAATACTGATAATAATCTTCACTCTCTTCTTTTTTAACCATACATTTTTTGCATCTAACTTCATAGTATTCTCTATCAAAATCTACTTCATCCTCATCACTATTTTCTAATATTTCTAATATTCTATTTATATCCATATCCTTTATAGGCTTCTCTTCATCATTGTAAAAACCTATAAGTTTTTCTTTATTTAATTCGTACTCTGCTTTTTTAAAAATAAATTTGTATGACAAAATATCATTCCTTTCATTTGTTATCTAAAATAAATTTATTTTAGATAAATTCACTCATCTTTTTTAGATTATATAGCAGAAAACTTTCTTTGAAAAGAATGTTTTAAAAAGCCCTCTAAAAATAGCTTAATATTTTAGAGGGCTTTTCTTATTTATTTTCTCTATTTCCTACATTGTTTTGATTTTCATGAAGTTTTTGTCTTCTTTGTCCCTTTTGAAGTCCATTATTAGCCTTAACATTTTGTGCCATAATATTTCTCCTTTTTATTATTTTACTTTAATTTTACAAACTATACTAAAAGAATATTTTTAAATTTTATTATAAATTTATTCTTTGTATCTTTTAAACTTTTATACCCTCAACATTTTAGTAGAAGTACATTTTTATTATTTAAAAAACTATATTAATCTAAATTATATTTATAATTTAGATATATTTTTGGAATATTAATATGGAAATAATAAAACTTATATATTTACAAGATTCTAAGGAGATTTTATGGATAGTATATTTTTAAAAATAGAAGAGCACTTATTAGACGATTTAAAACCTAGTTTATTTTTAAGGGATTTTATTTTAAATCATATAGATAAGGAAAATCCTTTATATATATTAAAAAAACTAGAATTATATTAAAAAAACTAGAATCTATTTTACAAGAACCTAAGCATCATCCTGAGGGAGATGTTCTTGAACATACAATGCAAGTTGTGGATATAGCAGCTAAATATAGATTCTTATCAAATAATAAAAGAGAATTTATGTGGTCTGCTCTTTTACACGACATAGGTAAAATTAAAGCTACTAAGCTTAGAAAAGGAAGATGGACTGCTTATAACCACGATAGTATTGGTTTTTCTATGACAAAGGAACTTTTAGAAAAAATAAATCTAAATAAACAATTTATAGATAAAGTATCCCTTCTTGTTAAAAATCACATGATTTATTTATATATAACTAAAAACCTACCATTTGGTGATTCTTTAGAGGATATTTATAAAGTTTTAGACCTTAATGATTTATTTTTACTTATCCTAAGCGATAGATTAGGTAGAAATGTTATTGATACTGATAAACAACAAGAAATTTTAGCATCTTTAAATAATTTCATACAATATGTTGATAAAAAATTAAATAAGGATTATAATTTATTACAACTTATTATATAAAACATTAGAGTTATCTTAAGATTTAATCCCTAATAATTTTAGATAACTTAAATTAAACCCCTAAATTAAAATTTTGAATTATTTATCCCAAATTTGTATTAGTATACTCATTAGATTTTAATCATATATTTTTATATGGTTTAAATTTAATGTTTAATTCATATTTTTAAGGAGTGATTGTTTTGTATAAAAGTACTAGGGGTGGCGAAAAACTTGTAAGTTCTAGCTACGCTATAATAAATGGTCTTGCTAAAGACAAAGGTCTTTATGTACCTTTTAAAATACATAAAATTAAAAATTCTTTAGAATATTTATCAGGACTTCCTTACGAAGAATTAGCTTTTTGCATCCTTAAGGACTTCTTAGATGATTTTTATCATGACGATCTTAAAGATTGTATCTATAAAGCTTATGATAACAAATTTGAAAATAATAATGTATCTCCAGTAAAGTCTATTGGAAATACTCACTTTTTAGAACTTTATCATGGCCCTACTTTAGCTTTTAAAGATGTGGCTCTATGTCTTTTTCCTCATTTATTAAACAAAGCTTTAATAAATAATAATCAAAAGGAAAATATTCTTATTTTAACTGCAACATCAGGTGATACTGGAAAGGCTGCCTTAGAAGGTTTTTCTGATGTCCCTAGAACAAAAATTGCAGTTCTTTATCCTAAAAATGGTACAAGTTTAGTACAAAAACTTCAAATGATAACACACGGAAGTAGCAATTCTTCAGTAATTTCTTTAGATGGAAATTTTGATGATGCTCAAAGCTGTGTTAAAAATATATTAAATAATTCCCAAATAAAGAAAAAATTCAAAGACAATGGATTTATATTGTCTTCAGCTAATTCTATAAATATAGGTAGACTTCTACCACAGATAGTTTATTATTTCTACAGTTATGGAAATCTCTTAAATAAAAAGATTATACAATCTAATGAAAAAATTAATATTGTTGTTCCTACTGGTAATTTTGGAAATATTTTATCAGCTTATTATGCTAAAAAATTAGGTCTTCCTATTAATAAACTTATTTGTGCGTCTAATGAAAACAATGTACTTTTTAATTTTATAAATACAGGTATTTATGATAGACGAAGAGTTTTAAAAGTTACAAATTCTCCATCTATGGATATTTTAATATCTAGTAATCTAGAAAGACTTTTATATGATTTAAGCCGTGAAGACTCAAGTCTTATAAAAGATCTTATGAATTCTCTAGAAACTTTAGGATTTTATGAAGTTCCATGGTCACTAAAATCAAAATTAAATAAAGAATTTTACAGTGGCTTTGCAACAGAAAAAGAATCAATAGAAACTATAAATAAAGTTTATAATAATTTTAATTATCTAATAGATCCACATACTGCTGTTGCTTACTCTGTTTATGAAAAATATAAAGAGAAAACTAAAGATAGAACAAAAGCTATAATAGCATCAACTGCTAGTCCTTTTAAATTTCCTAAAACTATTTTACAAGGATTAAATATTGATATTTCAAAGCTTAATGATATAGATGCTCTTAAAATTTTATCAAAAACAACAAATTTACCCATACCAAAATCCTTAGAACACTTAGATAGAAAGACAGTACTTCATAATACTATTTGTACAAAAGATGAAGTGTTAAAAGCCATTGAAGGTTTTACACATGTAGGTGGTGATTATTTTGGTTAAAGTTAAAGTCCCTTGCTCCTCTGCTAATCTAGGTCCTGGATTTGATTGTATTGGTATAGGGTTAAATCTTTATAATACTTTTAATATCTCTGAAATACACAGTGGACTTTTAATAGAAGGCTGCCCTAAAGAATATCAAAATACAGATAATATTATTTATAGGGCTATGGAAATTATTTTTAAAGAGGTTTCCTATAACCCTACTGGTATAAAAATTTCTATAGAGTCAAATATTCCAATATCTAGAGGCCTTGGAAGTAGCTCTAGTTGTATTATAGGGGGAATGATGGCTGCAAATTATTTATCTGGAAATAAATTATCTAAAGAATCAATAGCAAACTTAGCAACTAGAATGGAAGGACATCCTGATAATGTTATCCCTTGTCTTTTTGGAGGGCTTATAGTTTCTCTTTTTAATGGAAAAGAAACTTATTATGAAAAGATTAACTTTAACTCTAAAATTAAGTTTTTTGCTATGTTTCCTAACTTTAACCTTGAAACTAAAAAAGCTAGAAATATTTTACCAAAAGAATTAGACTTTAGATTTGCTATGTCAAATATAGCTACTAGTTCATTTTTAGTAGCTTCTATAGCTAATAATAACTTTAGAAATATAAAACATTCTATGAAAAATGTTATTCATGAAAGCTTTAGGGAAACTTTAATTCCAAATTTTTCAGAAATTAAGAACAAAGCTTTAGAATTTCATGCCTTAGGTGTCTATCTAAGTGGGGCAGGTCCTACCATTATGGCCATAGTTTCAGAAGATAATCTAGATTTCAAAAAGAATATGACTGAGTTTATAAAAAATTTAGATAATATGTGGATAGTAAAAGAATTATCCCTATGCAATGAAGGAACTACAATATATAAATAGGAGAGGTATTTTTTTATGAAACAAGTTAAAATCGCACTATTAGGATTAGGTAACGTCGGAACAGGTGTTTGGAAAATATTACACATTAATAAAGCTGAAATAGTTAAGCGTTGTGGCTTTGATATAGAAATCAAAAAAATTTTAGTTAAAGATATAAATAAAAATAGAGGTTTAGACATCCCTAAAAATATTTTAACAGATAACTTTTATGATATTTTAAATGATGATTCTATAGAAATAGTTATAGAAGTTATGGGAGGTGCATACCCAGCTCTTGATTATATGATAGAGGTTATGAAAAGGAAAAAACATGTAGTTACAGCCAATAAACTTTGTATTGCCCTTCATGGAGATAAATTATTTGATACTGCTTTAAAAGAAGAGGTATTTTTATATTATGAAGCAAGTGTTGGTGGCGGTATACCAATAATTAAACAAATAAATGAGAGTCTTACTGGAAATAAAATTGAAAAAATAATTGGAATAGTAAATGGAACTACAAATTTTATTTTAAGCAATATGACAGATTCTAATATGTCTTTTGATAAAGCTTTATCCTTAGCTAAAGAAAAAGGTTTTGCAGAAGCTGATCCAACTGATGATATAGAAGCCTTTGATGCAGCTTATAAACTTTCTATTATGTCATCTCTATCCTTTGAAGCTCCTGTTCATCCAAATAACATATTAAGGGAAGGAATAACTAATATAAACATTAAGGATATAAACTATGCTAAAAAATTTGGTTATGTTATAAAGCTTTTAGCAATAGGGGCATTAAATAATTATTCTATTGAAGTTAGAGTTCACCCAACCTTTGTTCCTAAAAATCATCCTTTTGCAAATGTTAAAGATTCCTTTAATGCAGTTTATCTAAAAGGAAATGCTGTTGGTGACCTAACAATATATGGTAAAGGAGCTGGAGATTTACCTACTGGAAGT
>CAUWNL010000146.1:0-5863 GCA_963559995.1 uncultured Sarcina sp. | reverse complement strand
ATAACTAAAACAAAAATAAATGTTAGTACAAATTCAGTTAAGAAAGCGCCACCAGCGCCAAAATGCCCGAAACTATTTTGACCTAAATTTGTAACTGCCATATTACCTGATTTTAAAATTACAAATAATATAGATGATGCAAGTATAGCTCCTAAAACTTGAGCTATTATGTAAGATATAAGCTGAGGTAAAGATATTCTTTTGTTAACAAACATGGCTACTGATACTGCAGGGTTTATGTGACAACCAGAGATATTTCCTATAGCGTAACACATAATCATAAGTGCTAAACCAAAGGCAGCTGCAATACCAAGTATACCAACACCGTTTATTCCGCCACCTAAAACAGCAGCACCAGTACCTATAAATACTAAAACAAAAGTACCTATAAATTCAGCTATTGCTTTTTTTGCCATGTGCAAAAAGCCTCCTTTAAATTAATTTTTAATATTTCATTTATGAACATATGATGAACACAAATAGCATTATACCATTAAATAATTTTTTATCCAGTAATTCAATTAATAAAATTAAAATTGTTAATGTTTACTTTATTCAACAATAAAATTAAGAATAAGGTTAATAAATAATAATATAAGAAATATAGTAGTAAAATAATAAATTACTAATTATTTCATATATAAGTTTTGAATTTAATATGATAAAAAAGCTTGTTTAATAAAAGAGAGTATTTATTTAAGTGAAAGTGTAACTGAATAAACTTTAGCTTTGTGATAAAATAATAGTAATAAATTAAGAAACTTAGAAAGTAGGGAAAGTCATGAAAAAAGAGGTTTTTATAAAAAATAGAGATAATCTAGCTAATCTTTTAGAAAACAATTCACTAGTAATTTTATTTGCAGGAGAGGCAGTTTTTAAAAGTGCTGATGAAAAGTATCCATTTACTCCAAATAGAAATTTTTATTACTTAACAGGTATAAATGAAGAACAACATATTTTGGTTATGGAAAAACAAAATGATGAACTTTTTGAAACTATGTATATTTTAAGACCAGATGAAATGCAAGAAAAATGGACTGGTAAGACAATAAGGGATTATGAAGCAAGGGAAGTTTCAGGAATAGAAGAGGTTAAATATTTAGATAATTTCCATGCAGATTTAAATAACCTTTTGATAAGTGGAAATATAAAAAATGTATATTTAGATTTAGAAAGAAGAGGATTTAATGAAGAACTTAGATTCCCTCAAAGCTTTGCTAAAAATTTAAAGAAAAAGTATGCAGATATTACAGTTAAGAATGTTTATAATGAAATAGCAAACCTTAGAAAAGTTAAATCAAAAGAAGAAATAGAAGAGATGCAAAAGGCTATGGATATAACTACAAAGGGCGTAGAAGTATTAATGAAAAATTGTAAGCCAGGAATGAAAGAGTATGAACTTGAAGCATATTTTGATTTTACTTTAAAACAAAGTGGAGTAACTGATTTTGCTTTTAATACAATAGCAGCATCAGGAAAAAATGCAACTGTTCTTCATTATGTAGATAATAATAGTGAGCTTAAAGATGGAGATTTAATTCTTTTTGATTTAGGAGCACAATTTAATTATTATAATGGAGATATATCAAGAACTTTCCCTGTAAATGGTAAATTTACTAAGAGACAAAGAGAAGTTTATGAGGAAGTTTTAAAAGTTAATGAAGAAATCACAAAAATGTTAGTGGTGGGTGTAACTTTTAGAGAGATAAATGATAAGGCTAACGATTTAATTGCGAAAGCTTGTATAAGATTAGGTCTAATAGAAGATAAAAAAGATTTTAGAAAATATTATTTCCACTCTATAGGACATAGCTTAGGTCTTGATACTCACGATGTTGGGGAAAGATGGGGAGAATTAAAAGAAGGAATGGTATTTACTGTTGAACCAGGACTTTATATTGAAGAAGAGGAAATAGGAATAAGAATAGAAGATGATGTCCTTATAACAAAAGAAGGGCCTGTAGTTTTAACTAAAGATTGTATAAAAACTGTAGAAGAAATAGAAAACTTTATGGCAAATAGATAATAAATACAGTTATACTTGCATAGTTATAGTAAATAGTGTATATATAATAGTATATAAGTGAATAATTTAAGTTAAGGTAGAGGCGCGATTGTTAAAAGTATTTAAATCTTTTAGTTAAGCAAATAGGGTTTAAAAAAAGGAATAATCGCCGAAGTGTTTAGTTAAAGCTTTAATACTAGATGCTGGGGGTATGTAAAATATGCATATCACTGTCACAAAATTTGTGGAGAGCTATCATCTAAATTTTATAAACTATCTATAAAATAAATTTGTTTTATTTTATTTAAAGTGTATTTATAGACCTTGGGTGATAAACTCAAGGTCTTTTTATTGTTTTAGGAGAAGGTAGCCTTAAGTTATTATTCGCATAATAAAGGGGGAAAACTAAATAGTGAAAAAGAGGACTTCGTTACAGATATTTTTATCTATATTTATATTTTCAATGTTTTGTTCAACGGTGGTTTTTGCATCTAATGGAGAAGCAGATACAAATTCTTTAAGTCTTGGGGCAATAACAATATTACCTCCACTTGTTTCTATAGTGTTAGCATTTATAACAAGAAATGTTATAGTATCTTTATTCTTAGGAACATTTTCAGGATGTGTAATATTAAACTTAAACAGATTTAATATATTCTCTGCAATTTTTCAAGGTGCCATAGATTTTACTTATAGGGCTTTAGAGGTATTATCAGATCCTTGGAATGCAGGAATAATTCTTCAAGTTTTGGTAATTGGTGGTGTAATACATTTAGTTGCTAAAATGGGTGGTGCAAAGGCTATTGCAGAGGCTTTAGCTAGAAAAGCAAAGACAGTTAAAAGTGTTCAACTTACAACTTGGCTTTTAGGACTTGCAGTATTTTTTGATGATTATGCAAATGCTTTAATTGTTGGACCTATTATGAGACCTGTTACAGACAAACTTGGTATATCAAGAGAAAAGTTAGCATTTATAATAGATGCAACAGCAGCACCAATTGCAGGACTTGCAATTATATCTACTTGGATTGGACTTGAAATTGGGCTTATTGGGGATGCTTTTTCAAGTATAGGAATAAATGTAGATGGATTTAGTGTATTTCTTCAAACAATACCATATAGATTTTATAATATCTTAATTTTAATTTTTGTATTTATTACAGCAGTAACATTAAGAGAATTTGGTCCTATGCTAAGTGCAGAAAAAAAGGCTAGAAGAGCTTTAAAGAGAGATGCGCTTTTAGAGAGAGTTGAAAACAAGACTATAGAACATAGTGAACTTGAACCAAAGGAAGGGGTAAAACTTAGTATATGGAATGCAATAATTCCAATAGGAACTTTAGTTTTATCATCACTTTTAGGATTTTATTATAGTGGATATTCTTCTGTAATGGCGGGAACAGATGAAATAGCTAAAGCAATTTTTATAAACTCACCATTTAGCTTTGGGGCTATTCAAGAAGCCTTTTCAAATGCTGATGCATCAGTTGTTTTATTTCAAGGGGCACTTCTTGCAAGCTTAGTGGCTATAATAATGTCAGTTTGTAAAAAGATTTTTACAATATCAGAAGCTATAGAAACTTGGATTGAAGGGATGAAAGGACTTCTTATAACAGGAGTTATACTAATTTTAGCTTGGTCATTAAGTTCTGTAATAAAGGAACTTGGAACAGCAGCTTATTTAGTTTCTATTTTACAGTTTGCAGTACCAAAGTTTTTACTTCCATCAATAATATTTATATTAGGTTCTATAATAGCTTTTGCAACAGGAACTGCCTATGGAACAATGGGAATACTTATGCCTCTTGCAGTACCTTTAGCTTATGCAATAAATCCTGATATGAGCTTTATAGTTGCTTGTACATCAGGAGTTTTAACAGGAGCGATTTTTGGTGACCATTGCTCCCCTATATCAGATACAACTATATTATCATCAACTGGGGCTGGTTGTGATCATATAGAACATGTAAGAACTCAAATATGGTATTCATTATTTGTTGGGGCTATAACGATAATATTTGGATATATACCTGCTGGGTTTGGTGTAAGTATTTGGATTATACTACCTGTTGCCATAACTGCACTTGTAGTAATAACATTTATAGTTAGCAAAAAGGTATCAGTAGAAGACACTGAAAAGGTAAGTGCTAAAAGTATTGAAGCATAAAATACAAATAAATGATAAATTTAAGATAAAAATTTAGCAATAAGTAAAAAAGTGGGCTTTAGGATATAGAGAAGCTACCTTAATTTTAGAATTAAGGTAGCTTTTTAGTTTAATAAATTTAAATCAATTGACACTTTTTCCATTTTATCATATTATAAAGAGGTAAATGCTATGATGAGAAGAGTAACAAAGTTGAGGGTGCAAAAGAGAGCTGGGTAAAGGTGAAAGCCAGAGACTTAAGATTTTGTGAAGATGGCCTTTGAGCATACTTTTTGAAGAATTTTTTCTAAGGAAAGTACGGGAGCAACCGTTATATTGCTAAGTAAATTTTATTTTACTTATTGAGGTATTTGTGGTGACACAGATATAAATTAGAGTGGTAACACGTGAATTAACGTCTCTATGGATTTTCCATAGGGGCTTTTTTAATAGGCACATAAAAATACTAACTATGTATCAAGTTATAAAGTCATTGTTTTTATTTATTAAAACTTGTGAATAATATATAAAAGATGAGAGATAAGCTTAAGTTTAGTTAAAATTTTTAGGTGTAAAACTTCTATTTTAAATTTAAGGTTTTCTTAAGTTTTAAATTAAATATCGTACTAAAATAGTGTACAAAACAAAAAAATAAAAAGTGAGTAATTTTAGGAGGAGTAACATGACAAAGAAACCATACTATATAACAACGCCAATTTACTATCCATCAACTAAGCTACACATAGGAAATACTTATACAACAGTGGCTGCTGATACTTTAGCTAGATTTAAAAGATTAACAGGTCATGATGTAATGTTCTTAACAGGAACAGATGAACATGGTCAAAAAATAGAAAGAATAGCTAATGAAAAGGGAATAACTCCAAAGGAACATGTAGATGAAATAGTTGCAGAAATAAAAGACTTATGGAAAATGATGAATGTAAGTTATGATAAATTTATAAGAACAACTGATGATTATCACGTAAAGGCTGTTCAAGATATATTTAAAAAATTATATGACCAAGGGGATATATATAAGAGTTCTTATGAAGGATTATATTGTACACCTTGTGAATCATTCTGGACTGAAACTCAATTAGTAGATGGAAAATGCCCAGACTGTGGAAGACCAGTTGAAACTGCAAAAGAAGAAGCATATTTCTTTAAAATGAGCAAATATGCAGATAGACTTATTAAATATATAGAAGAACATCCACATTTTATTCAACCAGAATCAAGAAAAAATGAAATGCTTAATAACTTCTTAAAGCCAGGGCTTCAAGACCTTTGCGTTTCAAGAACAAGCTTTACATGGGGAGTCCCTGTAAGTTTTGATGAAAAGCATGTTATTTATGTTTGGATAGATGCTTTAACAAACTATATAACAGCTATAGGTTATGGTAGTGACAATGATGAACTTTATAAAAAATTCTGGCCAGCAGATGTTCATTTAATAGGAAAAGATATATTAAGATTCCATACAATTTATTGGCCAATAATGCTTATGGCATTAGGATTAGAACTTCCAAAACAAGTATTTGGTCATGGTTGGTTACTTGTTGATGGAGGAAAAATGTCAAAATCAAAGGGAAATGTTGTTGACCCTGTAGTTTTAGTTAATGAATTTGGTGTTGACCCTGTAAGATACTATCTTTTAAGAGAAATACCATTTGGTTCTGATGGATTATTCAATAATGAAATATTCATAA
>CAUWNL010000145.1:0-5886 GCA_963559995.1 uncultured Sarcina sp. | reverse complement strand
ATATTTGAATTATATCCATATTTAGGTTTACACAATCAATTATACATTACCTATAATTCTATAAAAATCTGTTATTCAAGTAAAAACTAGATATACACTTATAAAAAATTATTAAAGAACATCTATAGTAATAATTGTATTTATATTTTATTAATGCTGTATTAATTCATATATAATAACTAATAACTTACATTTTTATCTTATTATGGTAATAAAAATAAGTATTATACTTTTAGTATTAAAAATTTCTTATTTACAAAATAAAGTGAATCAAATCGCTTAATGCCTAATATTAGTCAAAAATGCTAACTACCCAACTTAGGGAATTAGAAGAAAAATGCCTAATAAAATATATATTCTCAAGTACCACTAAAGGTTGATTATTGAGTATTCTCTAACAGACCAAGGCTATAATCTTAAAAGTATATTAAATGATCTGTGTTCACAGTCTACTCTTTATGCAAATGATAATAGTATAGAAATTTCGATAACATTTAATTATAATCCTAATAAACAATTATAGACTTTAATATGTATTATTACTTGAATTAATTCTATTTTAGTAAAATATTTATGTACTCTATCTAAAACAATATTACACTAGAAAAAACGTTCCCTAAGAAGGAGAACGTTTTTATACCTAAAATTTATAATTTAATTTTTAAATCCTTGATTATTTATAGTCTCTTTTACATTAGGATAATAAACTGATTGATAAATATTAGAAGTAAATGTACTCCAATTAATTTCTTTTTCATATCTTCCTATTTCTTTTAAATACCTTTCCATTTCTTTATCGTAAATATCTATAGCATTTTCAACTTTTTCATTATCATAGACCTCATTATGCTTAAAGCTATAAAAAGGCATTCTTGGTTTTTTATGTGAATTATCAGCAGGGTATCCTATTGCCAATCCAACTATAGGGAATGTATACTTAGGTAAATTTAATAGTTCTATAACTTCTTTAGGATTTTTTCTAATCCCACCTATAGCTACTGTTCCTAAACCTAAGGATTCTGATGCAATAATAGCTGCTCCTAGTTCTATACCACAATCTACCGCACCTACTAATGTTCCTTCTATATCTTCATGAATTACTTGCCTAAGCCCTGTTTTTTCTCCTGCAAGAAAAGTTTTATAAAAATCCATTATAAATACTAAAAAAACTGGAGCTTTAGCAACATACTCTTGATTCCCAACAAACTTTGCTAACTTTTCCTTTTTTATTTTATCTCTTATAACTATAACAGATGTTTGTTGCCCATTTATAGAGTTTGGCATGCTCTGAGAACTTTTTATGATTTCATCAATTATTTCTTCTGAAATATCTTTATCCAAGAAATTTCTTATTGATCTATGATTCTGTATTTTTCTTATTGTTTCATTCATTGCTAGTCTCCTTTAATATCTTTTTAGATATAGTATTATAATTTATTTTATAATTTATCCCCTATAAATCTAAAATAAAAAATCTCGTTACCCTTTACACTTCATTATCAAACCGATAACCTCTATCTTTCCCCAAGGAAGCCCATGCCTCAATTTAAATATTATTTTTTTAATATTTTCTTGTGCCAAAATTTGTGGATATAACATATTTAACTCATTAAATATAACTATGAATAATTTGTTAACATATAAAATAGTTTAATAATTTAATTGTAAAATTTATCTTGATAATGGTTAATTTTAGGCATATAATTCATTACAGACATTAGAAATCATGTAAATAAATCTATGGATTGTTCATTGTTTTTCTAACCTTTTGGGAATTATGTATTTATATTTTTTATTATGGAAAAACAATGTTCACTAAATAAAGGGAGGTTATGAAATGAAAAGAAATAAGATAGTTTCAATCTTAGAACTTTCAACAAGAAATAAAATGTTGATTGGAATTTTAGCAGTTTCTTTAATAGGGGCTGGAGGGGTATTTTTATCAAGTAATGCTGCCATTTCAAATAACACTATAGGGATTAATAAAAGAGTGTTAGCGGGAACATTAAATAATGATGGTAATAAGGCTTGCGTAATAAATGGAAATGATAACTTAGTTCTTTATACATCATCTAGTAATTCAAATATACAATCATACATATCAGTTGGAGAAATGTTAACAATAAATAGTTATAGTAACGGATATTATAATGTTACAGTTCAAGAAACTGGAGCAACAGGTTATATTGCATCATCTAATATGCAAAAAATAGTAAGTGGAGTTGGATATGAATTAACTTCATTAGGTGGAACAGCTTATACAACAAATATTTCAACTGTGGTTAATTTAAGAGAAGAAGCAACAATGAATTCAACAACACTTGCCAAATTAAAGGATAATACATCAGTAGAACTCCTTGGAAAACAAGGTGATTGGTATAAAGTTAGTGATAATGGAACAACAGGATATATTTATGGGGAGTACATAGCAATAGCAAACTCAAATGTAACAAGTAGTTCATCATCAAGTTCAAGTGCAGTAACTTCTTCAAGTACATCAAAAACAACAGGAACAACCAAATCTAATAGTAGTAATTCATCAAATAGTGGTACAAGTACTACAGGAACAATATCACAAAGCACTTTACGAGAACAAAACAATAACAAACTTAGTATTTACTTAGGAAATTGGCAAATATCTAAAGATGTGGGACATTCTATAGAAGGAATGACTGAAAATACAGCATCATTGATTGGTACTAAACTACAAATTACAAATGCTACTTATAGCTTTGATGGTGTTACTATAAATAATCCATATTATTATGTTAAAAATATAAGTACACGAGACTTATTTGGACAAGATGGTTCAATAGGAGCTTTACAAAATCAACAAACATTAGACATATTAATTGTATCTTCAAAACCGCTAACTGCATCAGAAGTTCAAAATATGCCTGTTAATGATTCAAATCCTACAATTATATTAATGAATTCTGATATTTATGTATTCGGTGGTGGAGAAAATCATGCACAAATTGATAGTACAATAAAATTAGCAGGCAATGTAAGTACCACTGGAACAACTAGAAAATCAACAAGTAAAACAACATCAAATACAGAAAGTTCATCAAGTAATACTGCACAAATTAAATGGGTTTTAGGTAATAGTCAATTTAATAATCCTAATACAGCAGTTATAGAAAATACTACCGGAAAAGATATACCTAATAATACACTCGCAACCTACATGAGAGATTGGATTTTAAATGCCCAGTACAATTATAGCGGTTTTGCAGATTGTAATGGAACTATGTGGCAAAGTCAATGGCTTGATACTCTATCTAACTCACAACTTGTATCATATTTTGAAAAAGCTAATGGAAATGAATCCCTTAGCGAAAATATTACAGCTGGTGAATTGAATAAAGCAGCAGAGGTATTAAGTGACACCTTAGTAAAGAGTAATTATACTCCATTTACAACAGAGCAAGCTACAACATATATAAAGGAAATGTTAGCAAAAGCATATCCAGATCAAGTAGTTACAAAGGTAGTCTTGCATTCAGGTCTTTATTATGTTTATACTAAACAAGGAGGAGATAGTAATCCTTGGTGGTATGTTAATGTATCTACAGGATATGCTACAGGAGCTTAACCCTATCACTTGTTCTGAATCTAAAAATATAAAAGAAGATTAATAAAATATTAATAAATAATATAAAATATCTAATATTATTATTTATATAAATATGCCTGAAGTGATAAAATAATATGAGCGTGAAAAAAATAGTAATACCAATAGTTATAGCAACAATTGTTGTGGGAGAGTGAGTAGCAATTTATTTAACTTCTTAATTTAAACAGGTTAAATTAAGCACTTCAGTAATGGCTTCGGAGTTATTCTCAAGGGAAACAAAAAATACTCCCCCTAAAATAGCTAAAGTAATTAATACTATTTGATAAATAATAGCAATTATAGTCATACCTTTAACCTAAGACGTAAATTTCTTAGTTCTGGCTTTTCTTAAAAGAATTATAGATAATAAAATTCCAAATACAGGTATAATAAATGAACATACACTGTATAAAATTTAATTTATATTCTCAAAAATGGAGATGTGAAAATCTATTATTGATTTCGCATCTCTATTACATATAACTAAAATATTAATTTTGTTTTATTAACTTAATCACAGTCTCAATATATGTTGACTACTATGTATAGCAATTACTAATATAAAAGTATAGTGTGATTTTATTATAACTTATCTAATTCTTTATTATTTTGAATAATATCTATTTTAATTCGAATCCATCACTTACTCCCTAACTACTTATATACTGTATACTTTTATAAATAAGGTTTATCAAATCAGCAATTTCTTTCCACCTAGTTTCATCTACACTTAAATAATAGAAATTCATAGTTCCTTCTTGACGCATTGCCACAATTCCTGCTTCTTTTAAAATTTTAAGATGATGAGAAACAGAAGGTCTAGTTAAATGTGCCTTTTTTGCAATTTCACCCACACGAATTCCCGACAAATCACTTTGCAAAAGAACGAGGACTATTAATTGTCTTGTTTCATCACCAATAGCAGTAAACGCATTTTTGCATTCTTCAAATCCATTCACTATATTTTGTAAGTTTTGTTCACACTCTTTTTTCATATAAACTCCTTTATAGATATCTGACATCTAAATCCTTATGTGGTGTAGAACGCAGATACTTTACATTTGGATAACCTAATACTAATGTCATTGCTACCTTTTTTCCTTTTGAAACTTGTATTGTCTTTTTTATTTTGCATGACATGTTGGCCACCATAGTAAAATATCCCGAAAAAACAACGCCTAATCCATTTGCTTCAGCAACTAATTTCATATTTTGAGCAGCAAGTAATCCATTAGTTTTATTCTTAGCCATGATTACAATAACGGTAGGTGCATCATAGAAGAAAAAGTTATCTTCTATGTTGTTATTCCTTGCAATAGGACTAAACATATCCGCAAATGGCTTAACTTTTCTAACTAAACTCACCCCCATTTTTTCAATAACATCCTTCTTTTTATCTAATACTGCAAAAGAAACATCCTGCATATTTTTTTCCTGTATGAGTAAGCCTTCCTGCTTCTAAAACCTGTTCCATTACATCTGTTGGAATAGTATGTTGTTTAAACTTTCGAAGAGTTCTATGAAAACTAATATGATCCAAAATATCATTAGGATTTAATTGAATGTCCTTAATTTTCCTAATTTGTTCTTTATCATATCCACTGATAGAGATTACATTCTTCGGACAGACTCCAATACAGTGTCCACAAAGAGTACACTCTTCTAAAATTGTTTCAGCTTTTTTATCATTAACAACAAGGTTGTGTACTGGACATATTTCTGTACATTTTCCACAACCAATACAGCTATTTGTTTCAATTATCACTTTGTTTTTTTCATTTTACGAATCCCCTTTGGTTAATATTCTTTAACCATTATAGCAATGCAGTAAACGCAAATCCACATTGATAAAGAGATTCTTTACCATTAATTTTTGTTGTCATTTCTCTTGTTATCTATATCACTATCTCAACTACCAACAAGAAAATTACAATTAAAACTATTATTTAATCACTCCCCTTTTGAATCTTTGTTACTATCCGTCTTACATATTTCAAATACTCGTTTCATATACACTTACGAATCTCTTATCATTAATTTAAATTACAAAAAAGAGCCCCTTTTAAGGAGCTCTTTATATCTTCTCTTAACTTCTTTTATTCTTACAATTCTTTTATTAACTTCACTACAGTTTCAACATGAGGGGTATTAGGAAACATATCCATTAGTAATGTTTTTTCAACTTTATATCCGTTACCTTCAAGTACGCTTAAATCAACTACTAAAGATTTTGGATTACATGAAACATATACTATTTCCTTTGCATC
>CAUWNL010000144.1:0-5935 GCA_963559995.1 uncultured Sarcina sp. | reverse complement strand
TAACAATATTTTTTAGTTTGACACCCAACTTATGGCATATTTCTGACCATTAGTAAAATTTAAAAGAGATAGACCTATGAAACATAGTATCTATCCCTCTTTGAATATTAACTCCACTTATTCATTATATTGTCCCAAATCATTTTTCCTGTCTTAGCTAAAGTTATAGTACCGTAAACTGAATTTGGTATATTAGAAGACATAACGGTAACTGCAAAATTTCCTTTACTTGTGTGTATTAACTCTGTATCATTTTCTACACCTTTTTTATCTCCTGTTTTACTTGATATTTCATATTTATAATCATCTGTAATATAAAGAGCCAATTTATTTTTTATCTGCTGTCTTGCAAGAATATCTATTAACATTTGAGAATTATTTAAATTTAAATATGTTTTTTTGTATAAGGCCTTCCATAATATACATAAATCTTTTGCTGATGTATAATTCTCTACATCTGGGGTATAATTTCTTTCATCAGCTGTTTTTCTATTTAGCTCAGTATTAATCATTCCTAGTTCTTTTATAGTTTTATTTATTCTTTCCATTGATACTATATCAATAATTTTATTTGCAGCAGTATTATCGCTTTGAATAAGCATTGCTACTAAAAGTTCAAATACTGTATACTCTTTCTCTCCAAATTCATGAATAATTCCAGTACCAAATACCTTATCACTGCTAAATATTTTTATTTTTTGAAGGTAGTCAACCTTTCCCTCTTCTTCGCATTTCATAAGAGCTACTGCTATGGGTAATTTCATACAACCTGCGGAAATTAATTTAACGTTTTCATTATAACCATAAGAATAACCTTTATTTAAATCCTCAAAGAAAAAACTATATTTTCCTGTTCTAGTTTTTAAATATCTCTCTACTTCTTTCATAATTGAATACCCACCAGCCTTTTTTTATTTTTATATTCTAATATTAACCAATACACCTTTATTCTTACCTATTGTGTAATATATTATTCTTTAAGTTTTTATAAAGGTTCTGTACTTAAATAAGATACAAAACCCTAAATATATATTTGCTAGCCATTAGCTTATAATTATTCTAATCTCCAAAACATATACCTATGTTTCTAGCAACACTTACTAATTCTCCCTTTGGATCTACCTGCTTAATTTTTCCTATAACATTTTCAAGACTTTCATAAGATATTTTATCTCCTTTTAAAGAAACCATATTTCCATATAAACCTCTGTCTATAAGTTCAACTGCCTTGGTTCCATATCTAGCAGATAAAATTCTATCATAAGTTGAAGTTATTCCACCTCTTTGAACATGACCTAATACTGTATTTCTAACTTCATGATTTTTTATAATACTTTCTAAATCATCTACTAATTTATTTCCTATTCCTCCAAGTCTTATAGGGTCTGGACTATCTGATACTATTTTAGATATAACAACATCACCATCTTTAGACTTTGCTCCCTCTGCAACTACTATTATAGTAAATGGTTTTCCATTATCCTCCCTCTCCCTAACCTTATTAACTATTTTATTAATATCATAAGGAATCTCGGGAATTAATATAACGTCTGCTGAACCTGCAATCCCCGCTTCCAAAGCAATCCAACCTGCATTTCTTCCCATAACCTCTAAAAGCATAACCCTATGATGAGATTCTGCTGTTGTATGAAGCCTATCTAAGGCTTCTGTGGCAATCGATACTGCAGTGTTAAAGCCAAAAGTTATATCTGTTGCAAAAAGATCATTATCTATAGTTTTGGGAACTCCTATAACCTTAACTCCTTTTCTTGCAAAATCTCTAGCTGAGGTTAATGTACCATCTCCCCCTACTACAACTAAAACATCAACGCCTTCCTTTTTTAGATTAGAAATTGCTATATCTGAAACATCCTTTCTAACCATTTCTCCATTTTCCTCTAATAAATAATTAAATAAATTATCTTTATTAGAGCTATAAAGAATAGTTCCACCTTTATGTTGTATTCCTGATACTGAGTCTAAAGTTAAATTAACAAAATCATTTTTATAAAGTCCTCTATATCCAAATTTATATCCTATAACCTCGTAGTTATATTTTAAAATAGCAGTTTTTGTTACTGCATTTATTACAGCATTTAATCCTGGACAATCTCCTCCTCCTGTTAATAAAGCTATTTTTTTAACTCCTTGTACCAATACAACTCCCCCTTATTTGTAATAATAAAATAATTATTATTGTCACTAAAACAGATTTAATATCCCCTTTTATTATACCATATTTTTACATTTATTAGAATAAATTTTATATTTTATCTATCAAGATATAAAATACTCATCTAATTACACTATTATGTTTATATGCAATTAATTATTACTAATAGCTTGTATAAATACTTCTTATTAAAACGTTTAAAACGCATCCATGATGTTTGATTTTAAGCTATTTCTATGCTATACTTTAGTGGTTTATTGAGAATTTAATAGTACCTGAAGTGGTAATTTAAACAAAAATATATGATACATAAGGTGGTGTCTAAAATAGCTATTAAATCATTTTTTAGCATTATTTTCTCTAAGGTAACTAAGTTTTTATCTAAGAATCTTTTAAAAGGTGGAACAAACTTTCCTGGAAAAGTAGCCTTAAAACTAGATAAAAATATATTAAAGGTCGTAGCAAATAATTATAAAGTTATTTTAGTAACAGGAACTAATGGAAAAACTACTACTACATCAATGATATATAATGTTTTAAAGGAGAATGGATTTGATGTTATAACAAATGCAACTGGAGCTAATATGTTACCGGGTATAGTTAGTACATTTGTTGAAAATTATAGCTTCTTTAATAAAAGAGAAAGATATGCTGTAATTGAAGTTGATGAAGCAAATGTTAAGTTTATTACAGAGCACATTACTCCAGAAAGTATAACAATAACTAATCTTTTTAGAGATCAATTAGATAGATATGGTGAAGTTTATACTACTTTAAATAAAATTTTAGAAGGAGTTGTTAAAGTTCCAAATACTAAACTTATATTAAACGGTGATGAATCTCTTCTTGGACGCCTTGATGTTAAAAATCCAATAGCTTACTATGGTTTTAATATTAGCCCAAATAAGAGTACTACTGTTGAGGTAAATGCTGATGCAAAGTTTTGTAAAATTTGTAAACACCAATACTCTTATAACTTTATAACATATAATCATTTAGGTGATTTTTACTGTCCTCACTGCGGATTTAAAAGAGAAAAATTAACTTATTCTATGGATGAAATTTTAGATATTAATGCTAACGGCTCTAAAGTTAAATTTAATAATAGTATCTTTACTATAACTCAACCTGGAATCTATAATATATATAACGCTCTTTGTGCTTATTCTATCGCAAAAGAACTTAATATTAAAGATGAAGTTATTGAAGCATCATTTTTAACTCAAACATCAAGCTTTGGTAGACAAGAGACTATAGATATAAACGGAAAAGACGTTAAAATAATACTTGTTAAAAATCCAGCTGGGTATAATCAAGCATTAGATACACTTTTATTAAACAAGAAAGAAAGTTTTTCTGCAGCCTTTTTATTAAATGATAATTACGCTGATGGAAAAGACGTTTCTTGGATATGGGATGTGGATTTTGAAAAGCTTCATGACTTAAATATAAAGGAAGTCTTTATATCCGGTATAAGAAGTTATGATATGGCAGTTAGATTAAAGGTTTGTGGCCTTAATCCTTCAACATTTATAATAAATGATACTTTTGAAGAACTAACAACTTCTATAGAAGATGCTAAAGAAGATAAAATTTATGTTCTTGCAACTTATACTGCTATGATAGGCTTTAGAAAATATCTTAACTCAAAGGGTTATATAAAGAAACTTTGGTAATTAAATTTTAAAGGAGAAATTTAATATGGAACTTAATATATGTCACCTTTATCCTGATTTGTTAAATGTCTATGGTGATATGGGAAATATCCTAGTGCTAAAACATAGAGCAGAGCTTCGCAGAATAAAGGTCAATATAATAAATGTGTCACTAAATGATACTTTTAATCCTGAAGAATACGATATTGTTTTCTTTGGCGGTGGTCAAGACTATGAACAATCAATAGTATCTGATGATTTAATAAAAAATAAAAAAGAACCATTAAAAAAATATGTAGAGGGTTCTGGAGTTTTACTCGCTATCTGTGGTGGTTATCAACTTCTTGGGAAGTATTATACAACTCCTACTGGTGAAAAATTACCTGGTCTTGATATTTTAAATATCTATACAGAGGGTGGTGACACGAGATTTATAGGAAATACTGTAATTTATAATGAAAAATTCAATGAAACTTATGTAGGTTTTGAAAATCATTCAGGTAGAACTCATATTGGAGATTTAACTCCTCTTGGAAAGTGTATTCATGGGTATGGAAATAACGGGGAATCAGGATATGAAGGTTGTATTTATAAAAATACTTTCTGTACTTATTTTCATGGCTCTCTTTTATCAAAAAACCCTGAACTTGCAGATAGACTTTTAAAACTTGCTCTAGATAAAAAATATTCTGATGAAATAGCTTTAACTTCTTTAGATGATACCCTAGAACTTAAAGCTAAAGAAACTATGATAAATAGACTAAACAATAAACAATAACTATAAAAGGACTGTAAAATATCTTATTGTCACAATATATAATTTTAATGGAGTATTCTATATTTATATATTGTAGATAATTTTGTCTTCTATACAGTCCTTTTTATTTTTGAGAAGAAATTTAAAAGTATCGCCTTTTTCTCCTCTTTCTATTTTCTCTTCTTTTATTACCATTTTTAAAAAACATTATAGAATAATAAATGAAAGTTATTATAATAAAAATTCCCACTCCTATTAAAATAGCCTTTATATTTTGTAAAATCATATTATAATTAATCTTCTCTCCTTTCATATAATTTTTTAAATATTCTAAAGCCTTTAAAATTCCCCAAGCTATAGTTATAAGCACAGCCCCTGTTATAGATGCAACCACTCCTAGCTTAAACTCTTTAAAGATGCATATTACACATATTATTATTAAAGTTATAATCATATATAAATATTTTGTATTTATTAAATCAAATATTTCTAACATAAATAAGATTTCATTTCCTTACATAAAACTTCTATAATAAAATATTACTTTATATTCCCTCTCTTTATAACTAAAGCTATTTTTTAATTTATATAAATATAATTTTAAAACTATAACCTTAATCTTACTCAAAGTTTATAAGGATATTTTTAGTATTTTATGTTAGAATAGTATAAGATTTATTTCAACTTATTTTTGAAAGGAAGGTGGAGTGGTTTCTTATCATGAATAAATTCATGGTTCTTCTACCACAAGATTAAATGAATAAAAGAAAAGTAGTTTTATACATAGCAGCCAGCTTAGATGGCTACATAGCAAGAAAAAATGGTGCAATAGATTGGCTAGCAGGAGATGGTAGTGACCCTTACGTTGATAATGGTTACTCAGATTTTTATAAAACCATTGATACAATAATTATGGGAAGTAAAACTTATGAACAAATAATTCATGAACTTAGCCCTAATATGTGGGTTTATGAAGGTAAACAATGTTTTGTTGCAACTACAAGGGATTTTGATCAAAATTCTAATGTAAAATTTGTAAAAGGAAACCTTGGAGCTTTAGTTTCTGCATTAAAAGAACAAGAAGGAAAAAATATATGGATTATAGGTGGAGCTGAGATTATAGAACAATTAGTTAAAGAAAATCTAATAGATGAATACATAATATCAGTTATTCCAACAATTCTTGGAAATGGCATTCCTTTATTTAAAAGTGGAATACCTGAAATCAAATTAAAATTAAAAAATATTAGACCTTTAGATGGAGTTGTAGAAATGTATTATATTAAAAGATAACCCGGTTATGTCAATAGAATTGTGTAAACTTTAAATAATTTTTGGATATATTAGTTT
>CAUWNL010000143.1:0-6088 GCA_963559995.1 uncultured Sarcina sp. | reverse complement strand
CAACTTAGATAGAATTGTTCATTAAGTGCAAATAAGGATAATAAATTGGACAACCTTGGTTATTAAAACCAAGGTTTTTTTTGGTTATAATTTAACTATAGTAAACGTTTTTGAAAGGGGATGAGAAAAGGATGAATTACTACTTAGCTATTGATATAGGAGCATCTAGTGGGAGACATATATTAGGAAGCCTAGAGAATGAAAAAATAAAATTAGAAGAAATCTATAGATTTGAAAATGGTATTACTAAAATAGGTGATGAATATTGTTGGAATATTGAAAGCTTATTTAATGAAATCAAAAACGGAATAAAAAAATGCAAAGAGATTGGTAAAATACCAAGAAGTATTGGAATAGATACCTGGGCTGTAGATTTTGTTTTGTTAGATGAAAAAGATTCCATGTTAGGAAATGCTGTAGCTTATAGAGATGATAGAACAGAAGGCATTATGGAAAAAGCTTTTGAGAAAATTCCAAAAGATATGTTGTATTTACATACAGGAATACAATTTCAACGATTTAATACTTTATATCAACTATTAGCAATTAAAGATAAAACACCAGAAGTTTTAGAAAAAGCAAAAGCATTTTTAATGATACCAGATTATTTAAACTTTTTACTAACTGGTAAAAAAGTAAATGAATACACTAATGCAACTTCTACTCAGCTAGTTAATTCCTTTGATAGAACTTGGGATGAAAATATATTAAAAGAATATGGAATAAACAAAGACATATTCCAAGAAATAAAGATGCCAAAGACTGTTTTAGGTAGTTTAAGACAGGAATTAGTAGAAGAGTTTGGAGTTGATATGGAGGTTGTACTTCCAGCAACTCATGATACTGGTTCAGCATTTATTTCATCTGTTTGTAATGATTCAGATAGCATTTATATAAGTTCAGGAACATGGTCATTAATTGGAGTTGAAAATAGATTCCCAATTTGTGTACCACAGGCTATGGATTACAACTTTAACAATGAAGGTGGAATTGATTATAGATTTAGATTCTTAAAAAATATTATGGGCCTTTGGGTAATACAAGAGGTTAGAAGAAATTTAGATAATAAATATTCCTTTGCTGAATTAGTAACCCTTGCAGAAAAGTGTATGGATTTTAAATCAATAGTAAACGTTGATGATGATAGATTTTTAAAGCCTAAAAATATGATAGAAGAGATTCAAAAATATTGCGAGGAAACAAATCAAAAAGTGCCACAAAAGGTTGGAGAAATAGCTATTTGTGTATTTAACAGCTTAGGGTATAGCTATAAAAAAGCTGTAGAAAATCTTGAACATATATTTGAAAAAGAGTTTAAGAGAATAAATATTTTTGGTGGTGGATGTCAAAATAATCTTTTAAACCAAGTGGTTGCAAATATCACTGAAAAAGAGGTTTTAGCAGGGCCAGTAGAGGCAACAGCAATTGGAAACCTTGTGGCTCAATTTATAACAGCTAAAGAGTTTAAGGATTTAGAAGAAGGTAGATATGCTATAAAAGAATCATTTTATATTAAAATATTTAAACCAAACAAAGATAATAAAGGGGAGATTTAGTATGAATATTAAAGAAAAATATGAAGTAGCAAAAGGACAATATGAAAAATGGGGAATAGATGTAGATAAGGTTTTAGAAGAGCTTAAAAAAGTAAAGATATCAATACACTGCTGGCAAGGTGATGATGTTAAGGGCTTTGAAGTGGTTCAAAATGAATTATCAGGTGGTATTCAATGCAGTGGTAATTATATGGGAGCTGCAAGAAATGCTGATGAATTAAGACAAGACCTAGATAAAGCATTAAGCTTAATTCCAGGAAAACATAAGGTTAATCTTCATGCAATATATGCAGAAACAGATGGAAAAGTAGTTGAAAGAGATGAAATTAAACCAGAGCATTTTAAAAACTGGGTATCTTGGGCAAAAGATAGAGGGCTTGGATTGGATTTTAACCCAACAATATTTTCTCATCCAAAGAGTGCTGATGGATTAACATTATCTCATCCTAATAAAGAAATAAGAGATTTTTGGATAAGACATTCTATAGCTTCTAGAAAAATTGGAGAATACTTTGGAAAAGAACTTGGACAAACTTGCCTAACTAATCTTTGGATTCCAGATGGATACAAGGACATTCCTTCAGATAGATTAGGACCAAGAGCTAGACTTAAAGATTCTTTAGAGCAAATCTATGCAGTTGACATAGATAAAAAATATAATCTAGACTGTGTTGAATCAAAGGTATTTGGAATAGGTGCTGAAAGCTATACTGTAGGTTCAAGTGAATTTTATATAAATTTTGCAGCAAGAAATGGAATTATGTCTTTAATGGATACAGGACATTATCATCCAACAGAAGTTGTATCAGATAAGATATCATCAATGTTATTATTTAATGATAAAATAGCACTTCATGTAAGTAGACCAGTTAGATGGGATAGTGACCATGTTGTAGTTTATGATGATGAACTTAAGGAAATAGCTAAAGAAATAGTAAGAAATGATGCACTAAATAGAGTAATTATTGGCCTTGATTTCTTTGATGCAAGTATTAATAGAATAGCAGCTTGGACAATAGGTTCAAGAAATATGATTAAAGCTCTATTAAATGCAATGTTAACTCCAAATGAAATGTTAAGAAAGCTTCAAGATGAAGGAAACTTTACTGAAAGATTAGCTCTTATGGAGGAATTTAAGACATATCCAATGGGAGATATATGGAATTACTATTGTGAAATAAACAATGTTCCAGTGGCAGAAAGTTGGATTCCAGAAGTTAAAAAATATGAAGATGAAATATTATCAATTAGAAAATAAATAAAAGCCTTAAAAGTTGTTTAAATGAGTATTGATTTTAGAAAGATTTAGAAATTACTTTAAAACATAAAAAACTAATTGATTACTAAAGTATTCTTTTATTCTTATCTAAAATCAATACTGTAATAAAAGATAGATTTTAAAATACAGTAACTAAATAAAAAGCTAAATAGAGAAAGTAGGAATATTATGAATTTAAATAATGTTGATTTTATAAAGAATTTTACAAAGATTACTGAAGACGCATGGCTTAAGGGTTGGCATGAGAGAAATGGTGGAAATATTACTTACAGGCTAACTAAAGAAGACATAAATGAGGTTTCAGATATTATTAATGAAGATTCTCCTTGGATTTCAATTGGAGTCAATGTTTCAAATTTAGCCAATGAATATTTTTTAACAACAGGAAGTGGAAAATTTATAAGAAATGTATCTGTAGATTTAGAGGCAAATGTAGGAGTAATTAAAATAGATGAAACAGGTACAAAGTATAAAGTTGTTTGGGGATTAGCTAATGGAGCTAAGCCAACAAGTGAATTACCATCTCATCTTATGAGCCACTCTATAAAGTTTGATACAACAGGTGGACTTCATAGAGTTATAATGCACTCTCATGTTACTAATGTAATAGCTTTAACCTTTGTATTACCTTTAGATGGAGCAGTATTTACAAGAAAATTATGGGAAATGGCAACAGAGTGTCCTGTAGTATTACCAAGTGGAATTGGGGTAGTTCCTTGGATGGTTCCAGGAGGAGACAAAATTGCAGAAGCTACAAGTGAGCTTATGAAAAAACATGATGCAGTTATATGGGCACATCATGGAATGTTTTGCTCAGGTGAAACTTTAGATTTAACTTTTGGTCTTATGGACACTATAGAAAAATCAGCAGAAATACTTGTAAAAGTGTTATCAATGGGTGGAAAAAGACAAACTATATCATCAGATAATTTTAGGGATTTAGCAAGAGATTTTAATGTTAGTATTTCTGAAGAATATTTAAAATAAAATTTTATGTTGCAATAATAAGATATTAAAAGGAGAAAGTATTATGGCAGTTTATTATGTACCATCTATTAATTTAATGGGCAAGGGATGTTTAAATGATTTAGGTGACACTATTAAGGATTTAGGGTTTAAAAAAGCCTTTGTAGTTACAGATAGTTTTTTATTAAAAAGTGGAGTAGTAGATAGTGTATTAAAAGTTTTACAAAAATCAGATATAGCTTATCACGTTTATTCAGAGGTAGTTCCAAATCCAACTTGTAAAAATGTTCATGATGGATTAGACAGATTAAATAAAACTGATTGTGATTTTCTATTATCTATTGGAGGAGGTTCTCCTCAAGACACTGCAAAGGCTATAGGAATTTTAAAGACTAATGGAGGTCTTATAAAAAATTATGAAGGAATTAATATTTCTAAGAATAAGGCTATGCCAATAGTAGCTGTAAACACAACAGCTGGAACATCAAGTGAAGTTACTATAAATTATGTTGTAACTGATGAAGATAGACATGTAAAAATGGTTATGGTTGATAAACATTCTTTAGCAACAGTAACTGTAAATGACCCAGAACTTATGGTAAATAAACCAGCAGCACTTACTGCGGCAACAGGAATGGATGCTTTAACCCATGCCATTGAAACAATAGTTACATCAGGAGCTTATGCAGTATCTGATGCAACAGCTTTAGCAGCAGTTAAAATAATATTTGATTCTCTGCCAAAGGCAGTTGAAAATGGACATGATATTGATGCTAGAGAACAAATGGTTTACGCAGTATTCTTAGGTGGAATTGCATTTAGCAACGCAGGTCTTGGAAATGTACATGCTATGGCTCATCAGTTAGGTGGAATTTATAATCTTCCTCATGGAGTATGTAATGCTATGTTACTCCCTTTTGTTGAAGAAGAAAATGTAAAATATGTACCAGAAAAGTTTGTTCCAATTGCTAATATACTTGGCTTTGATGTTCATGGAAAAACAGATAAAGAATGTGCAGATTTTGTAGTAAATGCAATGAAGGATTTAGCTAAAAGAGTTGGTATACCAGAAACTTTAGGAGAACTTGGAGTAAATGAAATTGACTTTGACCTTTTAGCTGAAAATGCAATGAAAGATGTTTGTGCAGGAGGAAATCCTGTTATATTTACTAAAGAGCAAATAATAAAATTATATAAGAAAATATCATAAGATAAATTCTAATAATATTATAAATATTTATGAGGGATATACAAAATTTGTGTATCCTTTTTTATTTTTGCGTTTAAGAAAATATTAAAAGATATTGTTAGAAACGGTATTATTAAATTGATAAAACATAAGTTTCATACTGTAAGATTTAATATTACAAAAGTGTTATATTAAATTAATTTAATATCAACGTTTAAATTTTTATATTGTGATACTATATTTTTGAACAGATGATATTATAATACTTATTATAATTAATTTGTAAATTAATAAAGTTAATTATGGGGTGAAATATAATGAAGAAAGTTATGATAGGATTAATAATTACAGCTATAGTCATAGGGGGAGGGATTATTGCGATAAGAAAACATAATGAAAATTTAGCACAAGTATATTCCCAAATGGAAAGAACAGCTGAAGTAAAACAGGGAAATTTAAGCGTAAATATTGTTGGCTCAGGAAATATAGAGCTTAAAAACCCAGAAGATATTGATTTAAATGAACTAAAAGTTAAAATTGATGTTGATGAATTAGATATAGGTAAAATAAGCATAGGTCAAGATGCAGAAGTAAAAGTTAGTGCTTTTCCTAAGGAAGTATTTAATGGAAAAGTAATAGATATAGATGAAAAAGGTGAAACAATAAATGGAGTTACAACATATAAAGTTGAGATTTCGCTACCAAACATAGTAAATGAAGTTGGTAAAATAAATTCTAAAGATGTTAAATTAAAACAAGGTCCATCAAAAGATTATATGACTATAAAAACATTAGATAATGGTACAGATATTAATATTTTATCTAAGCAAGATAAATGGTATGAAATATCTTTAATTGATGGAAGTACTGGATGGATTTACTCCGATTATATAAATGTAGGATCAATAGATAAGCAAGATATACAGGGAGTTACAATTAATGAAAGTACAGAGGTTAGAAAAGGGCCATCAACAAATTATGGAATAATCACAAAATTATCTAAGGATAATAAATTAAGTGTAATAGATAAGAACAATAATTGGTATAAGATTAAATTAGCTAATGACCAAGAAGGTTGGGTACAAGGAAAAGATATAA
>CAUWNL010000142.1:0-6109 GCA_963559995.1 uncultured Sarcina sp. | reverse complement strand
CTTAAAGTATAATGAATTTAACAAAAAATATTATCATTTTTTATCATACCTTGTAACAATTTATATATTTTTTCAATATAATAAATTAAAGATAAAACAAAATATGTTTTAAATGAGAGGTAAAAATTAATGAACGAAAATATGTGTGAAAATGATTTTGTGAATGATTATTGTACAGACGAAGTCCAAGTAGATACAAGAGTATTCTCATCTGATCAAACTCAAGGAACAACTGGTGGAAATAAAGTTTTAGTAAGAGTTGGTAACATTACTATTACTCAACCTTTAAGAGATGAAATTCGTATAGATGAAGGTTTTTATGATATAAAGAAAATACAAAGAAGAGTTGTATTAGATCAAGTTTTCGTATCTAATGGTTATATATTCGGTGAAGGATATATGTTAAAAAACATCTCCTATGCAACACCTATAGAAGGAACAACTTCAGAATGTAATACAGATTGTTTAGCAATGAGAAATAACTACAATGATTTAACTGCAAAAATTAGATTTGATTTTGCAAACCCTATAACTATAACTGGTCAAGAAGTAACAGCTTCTCCTAATATGGTAGAAACAGCTTATTTAAATAACTGTATAGACGTTTGTGATAGAGGTAGCGTTTCTCAAGCTGACTGTCAAAGATATTATACTCAAACAGTAACTATTAACGAACCTTATAGATATGAATTAGATTCTTATACTATAAACGAATCAGTATTCATGAAAAATGAATGTAACGAAGAAAGTTCTTTATATGATACAGTAACTGAAAAATTAATATTAACTCTTGTTATTTCTGTATACCAATATCAAGTAGTAGGAGCTTAATAATATATTAAATCTTTAAAAGAATAGATAATTATTTATAAATAGGGAGTAAGGCTTTTGTGGCCTATTACTCCCTATATCTTTTCTTATTTAATGTCCTCTTCTTTTTTAAGCTGCTCATATTTATCATTAACGCGTAAGTAGAAATTTTTTAAGTATTCTTCATCTTTTACTTTATTATTTAAAGTGTAAATTTTAATAAAGCTATTAAAATTTGA
This sequence comes from uncultured Sarcina sp., assembly GCA_963559995.1. Classification (GTDB taxonomy): domain Bacteria; phylum Bacillota; class Clostridia; order Clostridiales; family Clostridiaceae; genus Sarcina. The sequence continues at coordinate 5,060 of CAUWNL010000142.1, read as the reverse complement.
TTTTAATATAGGAGCATTAAAGGTTCCTGCCTCATTAAATTTGTCAACTATGATTTTAATATTGTATAAATTAACTCTCTCCTCATCTTTACTATTTAGCCATTCGAAATTATTAGGATAACTTGAACATATCAAAGAAAATACATAATGTTCTTGAAGGGCACATTTCATTTTTAAAGACCTAAACTGATTTTTATGTATACTTGTAAAAGTAAACTGAGCATCTAGAATAAAAGATTCAATTTTATTGTAACAACAATAATTATAAAGATTTTTTAAGGTTTGAATTTCTTTTTTATTCATATCTTGATCCTTATTGATATTATACTGATTATGAATAGGTTCATTATCAAAATATATAAATTCCTTTAATGACTTATAGTATTCCTCATCATCACTTGATTTAAAGTTTACAAATTGTTTTATTGTTTCTTTTTTATTCCTAGTAAGATATTCCTCAAAAAATATACAATAATATATGTAAGAATTTATTATAAGTATAATCTCTAAGACTTCGGTATTTTTCATATTCCAAAGTTCTGACTGTATACTGTTTAAGATTTTAAAGAAATTATATTTATCTCCAGAATCTATAAGCTCTTTAGCTATAATACATATAGTAAGCTTTATTATATAAAAATAAGTTGCATTTTTATATTCTAAGTCTATTAAACAGTTAGGTATTAGTTTTTCAATATAGTAATCTAAAATATCATGATTATTGAATTTATAATCAAAGTAAATATTTTTAAAACAATTATACTGATAACTGCAAAGATTGAGTTTATCTTTTTTATTATTATATATAGATGAAATATCTGTTTTATAAAAGATATTATACGTTATAAAATCAATAACCTTTTTTTTATCTTTAATATCAATAATTTTACTTGTTAATTCATTTAGAAATATATTTATAAGTTCTTTTTTATATATGTACTGCACATTATTATCTTTCATAAGGTAAACCTTTATAATATTTATTCCTTCATCTACATATTCATTATCTATTAGCATCTCAAAGGTTATTATTAGATTTTTCTTAAATTCATCTGTTGTTATCTCATTTAAATTATTAAATATAAAACCTATATTTTCTTCAAGGTTATTTATATCATTTTCTTTTATCATCTTTAAGTTATGTAGTTTTATATTAGATATTAAAATTTTTATATCTGTAGTATTTTTAGTTGCCAAAGCCTCTTTAAACTTAGCATCTAAAAACTTTAATGTTATAATCTTAAATATTTCAGGAGCAAATAAAATCTTATAAGAATCTAGAAGAATTAGACTTATATAAAATATATTAAAGCCAAATAATCCTACTGTAAGAACTAGATTATTAAACATTACTGAAAAAATATTTATTGCACTTAAAAGTATAGCAAGGGAAATTTGATAAATATAATTTGGAATAAAAAACTTCTTCATTGGATTAGTTTTAAATACACCTTTAATCATTAGGATATCCCTGATAGATTGTCCATAAATTCTATCATCTAATTTATTTATAATAAGAGCTATTAATGCAATGGACATTACTGAAATAGTTGTTTGTACTTCCCACATATCACATATCATATTATTTAATTCATCATGTTTTATAGGAAGTAAGCTAATTGCTATATTATTTGTAAATATTGAAACGATAAATGATATTCCCCAAAGTATTGCAAGTCTTAGTAAAATATATTTTATCTTAAATGTCCCAAACATATTTATATTTTTATCTTTAAATATGCTTTTTATATTATCTTTATCAACCATTACAAATTGTCTCCTTCAATTTACTAAAATATATTATATCATAATATATGCCACATAAAATTTATAAATTTATTTAAACTAAAGCAAATAATAAAAAGAAGAGAAACTTATCTAGAGCCTCTCCTTATTTTCTTCTACCCTCTTCAGTAAAAATATCTCTAAGCCTTGCTTCATTTATATATATAACTGTTACTATACCAATTACTAGAACTATAAATTGAACTATCTCATTATTTAAAATTATAGGTGTAATAATTGCCCAAATGCCTAAAAAAAGATTAATAAGCCCAAAAATAAGTATGGTAAACCCTGCATATTTTTGTGCTTCATTCCATGTATCTTGGTTTTTCATAGACATAAAACTTCTATATCCATAAGAACTATTTTGATTTTTAGGTGGAAAAAATCTTATAAGTCCTCCTAAAATAATAAAAACAATTGCACTCATTAAAGCTATCAAATTATATCCTCCAGATTAATTATTTTCGTTATGTTTTAAACTTTATTATAATAATTCTTAAACGTTATATGATCTTCATAATATTTATACTTCATTGATTGTTAACAATATTTTTAGAATTTATAATAGTTAAACTTTAATTATATAATATATGTTTAATACTCTAATTTAGTTTTACTTACATTTTAAAATCAATAATTAAAGACATAGACTGATAAAAATAAAAAGATATGGATAATCCACATCTTTTTATTACCTTTAATACAATATAGAATATACTACTCCTAATATAATTATATAAATAATTAAAAATATAATAGTTTTATTTATTTTTAAGTTATATTTTTTATATAAATATTTATTAATTAATAAGGCTAAAATAAATGTTATTATAGGTATTAATTTCAAAGTTATAATAAATAGATTATTTATTATATAATTATTTATAAAAATAGTTACTAAAATCTTTGCTAATCTAGAACTGTTTAAAAACAAAATACATATAGTACTGATGTATATTGTTATTACCGCTAAGGTCACTAAAACCACTGTAAATAATATATTCATGTAGTTACTTATAGTTTTTTGATCCTTTATTTTATCTTTGGTGTTTTTTACTAATGTAATAAATACAACTATAGATAATAAAAACATTAATATAAATATATAAAAATTTAAGTTCATAATAAATTTAGGAACTCTAAAAATACTATAATTTAAAAGAGCATCAACTGAGTAAATAAAAAGATTTCCTATACATAGAAATATAGCAGTTTTTGAATATCCTATATTTCCCTTGTCGGACTTAAAAATATAAAATATAATAGCAATTATTAATATACTAGGAATTACAATTGAACCTAAAAAATAATTATAATTTATATTGCTATGTTTAATTCCTAAAAATATATATAATATAAATAAGACTACATTTATTATAAGTGATGTATTTTTAATTTTCCTTAAATTCTTGTCCATTTTACCCCCTATACTATTTTCATTTATTAATTTTTATACAATATTTTATTATATTTTAAAATAATTACATATAAAATAAATAATTATAATATAATGTTTTTTAAATATTAAAGAAGTATTAATAAACCACAGTTAAACTTAGTTGCTTATTAATACTTATGTTTTTAAGGTTGAAAATATTGATTTGTTAATAATTTTAAGTAACAGAAAATTAAATAGCAAAATAAATAGGAACGACAAGATATATACTTAGAGATATTGCAGGGTGAAACATAGACATAGCTGCTGCTATAAAATATAATAGTGGTCCAACTATAAATGAATAGCTGCTCTCCTTTTTAAGTTTTTCTTTATTTATATCATCTTTTAATAAAAAACTTGCTCTTATTATATATTCTTTCATTATATAAAATGATAATTCCATAAAACCAAATGTTATTCCATATATAAAAACTGCTAATTTATTATTAAAGTATCTCCCTATAAGTGCTGTTGGAAATGGAATAAAGCATATAAAAATTAATAAAAATGCATTTATTAAAAATATATAATAATTTAGACTTCTTAAAAATTCAAAAATTTTGTGATGATTAATCCATATTGTGATGATTGTAAAAAAACTAAGTAACCAACTTAAAAAATTAGGTAAAATATTCATGAGTGCAAGAAATAATTCTGTAGAAGATGTAGCAATAGTTATTTCAGGGACTTTTAAATCTAAAACAAGTAAAGTTATTATTATAGCAAAAATTCCGTCACTAAACTGCTCTACTCTTTCTTTGTTAAAAAACCAACATCTATATCTTTTCATAATAAACTCCGTTTCTGAAAATATATAATATCCAATTTTTAATATACCCATTAATATAACTTTTAAAACTTTATGATTATACAAAAAAGCACTAGAATATATCTAATGCTTTTAAATTTTATCCTCTTGGAGCATACATAATAATTGCAGCACCAAGTAAAGTAACTGCTCCTCCAATTAAATCAAACTTATCAGGAATAATATTATCAACTTTCCATCCCCATAAAATTGAAAGGATAATAAATATTCCTCCATACGCCGCATAAACCTTGCTAAAACTATCTGTTTTAGGTTGAAATGTTGGTATGATTCCATATAAAATTAAAACAATTGCACCTATTACTCCATACCAAATAGTTTTTCCTTCACGAAGCCATTGCCAAATAAGGTATCCCCCACCAATTTCAAATATTCCTGCTATTATAAAGTAAATAATAGACTTTATAATTATCATATATGTACTCTACTCCTTTAAAATAATAATCTAAAACCATTTAATTATAAATGATTTATATGTTAACTAAAACAAAAAAATTAAAACAGATTAACTTTAAAGCTAATCTGCTCTATATATTAATCTATTCTTTTTTCAAAAACTAAATCAAATTTTTTTGGAGAACCATGAGTATTTTCAAATCTTGTAGGTAATGCGGAAATAAACCTCCACCCTTCACTACTATATTTATCTATTAGTTCTCTATGATCAGATTCTTTAAGCATATTTTTACTGGTAGCTTCAACATAGATATATTTATACATTTAAAATCCCCCTAAATTTAAAAATACAATTCATATAATATAATGACTTTCCCCTTTTAAAGCTTTAATTATATTAATATATCCTAAATAATTATAAAATAATAAACTATAATCATTAGTTAGTATATTATAGCAAATAATAAATTCTCTATTGTAAATATTTTGTTAATTTAGTATTAATATTTTAAAAATATAATTAAAACATATTTAATCTATAATTATTCTTTATTTAAAATTTATATATTATTTCTATAATAATTTAAACTATTTCTAATAAATAGAGAT
>CAUWNL010000141.1:0-6120 GCA_963559995.1 uncultured Sarcina sp. | reverse complement strand
CATCACCTTTATTTATAAGCTCACTAACTAAACCGATGGTAGGGTTAACATGACCGTGACCTGGTAAAGTTAAAAATAATCCTCTTGCCATAAAAATTTCTCCTTTTGATTAAATTTATGTAAAATTAAATAAACACTATGTTGATTTATTACTTTTTTTATTATAAAATTATTTAAATTGAGTTTCAATCATCAATATTTTATAAAATTGTTATTAAACAGACAGTTTAAGTTTTTTTGTTGAATTAAAGGAGAAGTATGGCTAATAAAAAAGATAATCAAAGAGTTAAAATAACAAAAAGAATTATTAAGGATACTCTAGTAGATATGTTAGGAGAGATGAGTATAAGTAAGATAACGGTATCAGCCCTTTGTAAGAGAGCTGAGATTAATAGAAGTACTTTTTATAATTATTATAGTGATATATATGATTTATTAAAAAAAATGGAAGATGAGATATTTGCAGAAATAAAGGAAGATATTAAAAAACACGAGTTAGATGAATATAGAAGTTTTGCAGATGCTAAACATATGTTAGAAAAGATAAAGGAAAATAAAAAGCTTTACTCTATTTTAGCTGAAAATTATAATGATAAGGAGTTATTTCAAAGGATTAAGGATATTGGAAAAAGCATATGCATAAGTAAGTGGAAACATATGAATCCTAATTTAGATGAAAAATATTTAGAAGCACTTTACATAATCTATTCAAATGGGCATTTTAATTTAATGCTTCAGTGGTTAAATGGTAATTTAGATATTTCAGAAAAAGATATAATAGAACTTGAAAATAAAATGTTTAATATATTACCAAGTTTATATAATTAAAAGAGAGTAGTTGTATTTGGTGTTACAAAAAGTTTATAATAAAAATAAATATAAATATAAAATTTTAGTAAGAGTTAATAATATAATATATATTAGCTCTTATTTTATATTTAAGTAGTTTTAGTTTTAAAATATTTCGTGGGAAAATAATATAATTAATTCAAAAAGAAGGTATTATAATTTAGATTATTGACTTTATTTAATAAAAAAGGTAAAATACAATAAAGAAAACATTTTCAAGATTGTTACTGAGTAATTTTAGGCAATACCACTTAGATATAGAGTTTAAGGCTTTATGTTTAATTGGTATTGCTTTTTATTTTATTAAAAAGGGGATAAAGTATATGTTAATGGGGAAAAAAACAAAATTATTAGTGATTTTAGCTTTAGCAATTTCAGTTACATCATCAGTTATAGCATGTGGAGAGTCTAAAAATGTAGATAACAATATAAATATTGAGTCTTCTAGTGAGGATGATAGTTTAAAGAATTATTCTAAAGGAGTAGGGCAAAAAACTAATTATGGAACTGTTAAGGGGTATGAAGATAATGAAGAGAAAACTTTAGTGTGGAAGGGAGTTCCTTATGCTAGTGCACCAGTTGGTGAGCTAAGATGGAAAGCACCAGAAAATCCAGAGGCTTGGGAAGGAGTTTTAGATACTACAGAGGGAGGAAATGTAGGAGTTCAATTATCAAGTGGAGAGATAATTGGAAGTGAAGACTGCTTAAATTTGGATATATATAGACCAAATACAGAGGAAACAGACCTTCCTGTATTATTTTTTATCCATGGTGGAAACAATCAAAATGGTACAAGTGCTGAAATAGATCCAAGTGACCTTGCAGTAAAGGCTAATTGTATAGTGGTTTCTGTAAATTATAGACTTGGAGTTTTAGGATTTAATAATTTACCTGCATTAAAAACAGGAGATGTAAATGAAGATTCAGGAAACTATACTTTATTAGATATTGCAAAATCTTTAGATTGGATAAAAGAAAACATTGAGAGTTTTGGTGGAAATTCAGAAAATATAACAGCTTCAGGATTTTCAGCAGGTGGAAGAGATATTATGGCAATGCTTATATCACCAATATTTGAAGGAAAGTTCCAAAAAGCTATAGCCTTTAGTGGAGGAATGACGGTAGCAGATTCTGATGATAGTACAAAAGTTATAGCAAAAGCAATAGCTCCACTTGTTGTAGAAGACAAGGTTAAAGAAAATGAAGATGAAGCTTATACTTGGTTACTTTCAGAAAACAAGGAGGTTAAAGATTATTTATATAGTGTATCATCTGATAGACTTGCGGCTTTAATGGGGAATGCCTCAATTAGAATGAGTGTTTTTCCACATCTATTTAATGATGGTACTGTGATTCCAAAAGAAGGATTTGATACTACAAATTATAATGATGTGCCACTTATGATGGTAACAGGTTCTACAGAATTTTCTATGTTTGCAAAGGGAGATTCATATTTTAAGGATTTAAATGATGAAACTCAGGATAATAAAGAGTTAGAAAAAGAATTAGATTTTGCAATTAATTATGGAAGTAGATTATATGGTTTATTTAATGCAGAGGAATCAGCAAGTAAAATGAGTGAAAATTATAAATCTTCTATATATACTTGCGATTTTGACTTTGGAACATCAGAAGATATAGATGGTGGACTAGAGGAGTATGGCTCATATCATGGTGTATTTATACCATTTTTAACAGGGAAAACAACAGGAGCTGCGGCAACTTTTCCAGAATCTTTTAAAGGAGAGGGAGTGTCTGACTTAACTGATAAATTTACTAGCTATGTTTCAAACTTTTTAAGAACAGGAAACCCAAATGGGAATGATTTAGTTACTTGGGAACCTTGGAATAGTGATGGATATAGTCAATTACTTCTTGATGTAAATGGTAATAAAGCAGCTATAGAAATGTCAAAGAATCATGAAGTGTATAGTAATATAATAAAGAATATAGAAGACGATACAACAATATCAGAAGAAGCAAAGGAAAAGATAATAAAGAATGTATTAAATGGACGTTGGTTTAGTAAGGGGTTAGATGAGCACTTTGGAAATGAAAGTCTTTGGGTAGAATAAAGTTTTACTTAAGGCTAATTTTATATAAGTTATAAATTTATGGTGTTTTATAGAAACTATTCTAGAAATTAATCTAGGGTAGTTTTTTATGTAATTAGAGTATTTTTAGAGTATATTAAGCTTAATGAATGTGGATATATAGGAGATTTAGATCTAACACAAGATGGAGTTAAGATATGGTCTTTAGTGAATCTTATATGAGGGAGTAATAGAAAAATGGAATTATAAAATTAGGTCTGTTTCTAGAATTACAAGTCGTTATAAGATAAACTCAACTGTAGATGATAGAAATTTTGTAATAGAATATGGGGATATATTTGGAGACTGGCAAGAAGAAGTCATATGTACAAAATATCTTTAAAGGTAAAAAATTCAAAACAAGCATATTAAAATATTTTTATATGTTTGTTTCTTTATATAAAAATTATATACTTTAATAAAAGGAGTGAGAAAGAATGAATAAAACTTTAAATTTTTATTCAACCAACAGCAAAGTCTACTTTGAATCAACAAAAAGAGTAGATTTGACTCATATTTACGATGATTTTTTAAGTTATATTCCTAAAGGTGGACAAGTGTTGGATTTAGGTTGTGGCTCAGGTAGAGATAGTTTATATTTTAAAAACTTAGGATATAAGGTAACAGCAATAGATGGGTGCAAAGAACTTTGTGAGTTAGCTTCAGAGTATTTAGGATTTGAAGTAATTAATGAAACTTTTGAAGGTTTAGACTTGGCAGAGGAAAGCTTTAATGGTATTTGGGCTTGTGCTTCACTTTTACATGTTAAAAGATGTGATATAAAAAATGTTTTAAATAATTTAGCTAAAGGATTAAAAGACAATGGAGTTTTTTATATGTCTTTTAAGTATGGAGATAAAGAGTTCGTTGATGAAAAGGAAAGATATTTTAATTGCTATGATGAAGAAGGTTTAAAAGAACTTATAAAAGATATAGAAAACTTAGGAATATTAAAATTTTATAAAACTGAAGATGTTATGCCAAATAGAGAAAATTTGGTGTGGCTTAATGTTTTGTGTATTAAAGATAAAAGTAGAAAGGCTAAATAGTTTAGCTTTTCTACTTTTTGTAATCTAATTGAATATAAAGTTAGATTTTGTCTGAAGAGTTAGCTTATCAAACAATACAGTAGTAATTATAATAAAAAAGTAAAAAATATAAATTAATAATAAGATAGTTGGTTATATTTATGATTTTTTCTATAAAATGCTATAATAGATTTATAAATATAAGAGGGGAAGTTTTAGAATGCCATCTAAAGTTATTATAGAAAATGAAATTAAAGAAAAAGAAATATATACTGAAAGTAATGTTATAACTGGTAATAATAATTATCTTTATTATAGATTAAAAGAAGCAATAAAAAGAGCAACAAGTGTTGATATTATAGTGTCATTTTTAATGGAAAGTGGAGTTAAACTTATTTTAGATGATTTAAGGGAGGCAATAGATAAGGGCGTAAAGATAAGAATACTTACAGGAAATTATTTAAAAATAACTCAGCCACAGGCTCTTTATCTTTTAAAGGGAAATTTGGGAGATAAAGTTGATTTAAGATTTTATAATAATCCAAAAAAATCATTTCATCCAAAAGCTTATATATTTCATTATAAAAATGATTTAGGAGAACTTTTTGTTGGCTCATCTAACTTATCTAGGGGAGCTTTAACATCTTCTATTGAGTGGAATTATAGAATATCAAAGGAAAATAATAAAAAGACTTATCTTTCAGCCTTTGATTCAAAGAATTATAAAAGAATTTTATTTGTGGCTCATAGAGAAGAAATTATAAAACAGGCAGAAAGAAGCTTTAAGAATGTAAGACCTAGTAGTTCAACTGGATTTTTCTATGGAAATAATAAAGATAGGGATAAGGATATTATATTTAGCTTAGTCCAAACTTTAGGAAGGTTAGAAAATTTAAACTTAGATACTTTTGAAAGAGATTATTTTGACTATATAATAATTGATGAATTTCATCATGCAACAGCAAATAATTATCAAAGAATTTTAGATTATTTTACACCAAAGTTTTTACTAGGTTTAACTGCAACTCCCGAGCGTTTAGATAATAAAGATGTCTTTGCCCTTTGTGATTATAATACAGTTTATGAAATTAGGCTTAGGGATGCTATAAACAGGGGATATTTAGCTCCCTTTAGGTATTATGGAATTTATGATGAAACAATAAACTATAATGAAGTGACATTTAAAAATAATAAGTATGATAATAAAGAGTTACAAGAAGCTTTAATGATAAATAGAAGAGCAGATTTAATTTTAAAGCATTATAAAAAGTATAATTCAAAGAGAGCTTTAGGCTTTTGTGCATCTAAATCTCATGCCGAGTTTATGGCAAAGTATTTTTCTGATAATGGAATAAAGGCTAAGGCAGTATATAGTGGAGAACAGGGAGAATTGTCACAAAAACGAGATATAGCAATAGAGCGTTTAACCAAAGGTGATATACAAGTATTGTTTTCTGTTGATATGCTTAATGAAGGTTTAGATATTCAATCTATTGATTTAGTTATGTTTTTAAGACCAACGGAAGTTTTATCTTAACAATAATGATTTTGGAAGATTGCTAAATAAAAATAGCAATCTTTTTTGTGGTTAAAAAATTTTAATGAGGACAATATATGTCACCATTATCTGATAAACTTAAAATATAAGTTAATACAGAAAATATGGTAAATAAATAATGGTATGAAGTTTAAGGTTAGTGAAATTTAATAAGAGAATAACGAGATGCTATGTAATGTATAGTGATAGGGGAGTTTTGAAATGTCTAATTTAAGAAATACTTTACAAATACTTTTTCTATTAAAAGAAGGTAGAAAAATAAAGGTTAAGGAAATTGCAGAAAGATTAGAGGTAAGTGAAAAACAAGTAAAAAGATATAAAGAGATTTTACAAGATTTTTTTGATATAGAATCTATACCAGGTTGTGACGGCGGTTATATAATGAAAGAATGTTTTTTTCCTTTTCATGAGATATTTAAAAATGAGGAATTAATGTTATTAAAGTATGCAGTAAGTACATTAGATACAAAAAATAATAAGGAAATTTCTAAAATAATAGATAAATTGGATAACAATATAATAAGAAGTGATAAGCAAACAGCAACTTATGAAGAACTTTGGAGCTATTCACAAGTAAATGGTATAGAGGAAA
>CAUWNL010000140.1:0-6294 GCA_963559995.1 uncultured Sarcina sp. | reverse complement strand
AGAAACTACAAAAGATATAGAAATATATCATAAAGTATTATTCATGACATTATAATGTTATTTAATTTATATTTAGTATTAAATAAAGTTTCAGGATTTATGTTTTTCATTTTTAATTTAAATCATTTAATTTGTGAGAAATATAAAAGTAGTTAATATATCCTTTTTATATAATATATTTTTTATTAATTTATCATTTAAAATAAAAATATACTAATCTATTCCAAAATGTAATTTAAAATTAATTATTCATTTCAATTATTAGATTATACTATTTTTAATAAAATCAAGATAATAAGAAAGTGAAGTGGAATATTATGAAAAAATTAGAGAAAAAGGTTGCCATAATTACTGCAGCTTCAAGAGGAATTGGTTTTGAATCTGCTAAAATACTTTCTAAAAATGGAGCTATAGTGTACATAGCTGGCATTGAGGAAGAAGATTCAGTTAAAAAAATAATAGCTGAAGGTGGACAAGCTAAATTTATTTATTTTAATGCTAAAGATGAATCTTCCTATATAGAAATGATTGATAGTGTTTATCACTCAGAAGGTAGAATTGATATATTAGTTAATAACTATGGTTCAACAAATGTAAAATTAGACCTTAATGTAACTGATGGGGATACTGATGCCTTTTTTAGTATTTTAAAATCAAATGTTGAAAGCGTATACTTAACAAGCAAAAGAGTTATACCTTACATGATTAAAAATGGTGGCGGTAGTATAATTAATATTTCAAGTGTTGGTTCTATAGTTCCTGATTTATCAAGAACTGCTTATTGTGTTTCTAAAGCAGCTATAAACTCATTAACTCAAAATATAGCACTCCAATATGCTCATAAAAATATAAGATGTAACGCTATTTTACCAGGTCTTATAGGAACTAAAGCTCTTTTAAATAATATGAATAAGGAATTTATACATGAATTTTTAAGACATGTTCCTCTTGACAGAGTGGGAAACCCTGAAGATATAGCAAAAACTGTTTTATATTATGCAAGTGATGATTCAAGCTTTGTTACAGGTATGATTCATGAAGTTTCTGGTGGTTTTGCTCTTGGTACACCTCAATATGCTGAATTTATGCATAAGTAATCAAATATCAAAATAATTTCTTAATATGTTATCCTTATAGAATGTATACATTATAATTAATAGTCTTTAGACTAATATTAACATTCTATAAGGAATAATATTTTTTATAATTAATCAAAGTAATCATTAGAACTACAAAATGAATTTCTTGAATATCTGTCAATTCATCACTAGTCTCAATATCTTTAAGTCTAAAAACGCTATGAAATTTATCATTATTTAAATAACTAAAATTTAATATATTTATACATATTGTTCTACTTAATCTAGAGTAATTATCTCCTTCTTTTAATTATCCTTCATAAAGTTTACCCCAATAATAAAATGTTCTTTGTATCATGTTATAGTCATTCTTCATTTGTATTTCTATACTTATATATTCATTTCTATCTGTAATAGCCTTTATATCAAACCTTGAAAACTTATCTCTTTGCCCCCTAATTTGTATTTAGTTAGCGTCGAAGACCAGCATGAAAAGCTAATTTTAGAGCACCTAAATACTATATAAATACTATAAAAGAGCAATTTATATATATAATATTATAATTTTACAAAACCTACCTTAATACTGCTTTAATTTTACATTTTATTATTTTTTGCTATAATAATATTGTTAAATTACATATATTAACCAAGGAGGAAACATGAAAGAAAAGAAAAAAATGGGCAAAATTAAAGGTTGTTTATTAATTGGATTAGTAATTATTATGATTTTATTTGTATTACTTGTAATTGTAGCAGTAACAACAACGGGATCTTCTAGTAACTCTGCTACTAGTTCTACTACCATAAGTAGTGTACAAGCAAATACAGACAAAAATTCTGTAACTACTAATACCCAAGCATCTACAACTCAAATTACTAATTCCACTAGTAATGCTACTACTGCTAATAATACAAATCAAAATTCAACTGCTCAGACTGTAGCATCTAATACTAATAATACAAATGCAAACACTGTTGCAACAACACAAACTCAATCTCAAGGGGCTTCAGCTAATAATGCAATAATACAATCAACAAATAATACCGCTAACACATCCAATTTTAGTGGAAATGGTACAATCAATAATAACCGTGTAAGGTTACATACTGAACCCAATAGTGAGACAAGCACATATTATGGAGATAATGATTTAACAAAAGGAACACCTGTAGAAATATTAGCTACTAATCAAGGTACAAAACATGATTATGATAAAGTAGCATTACAGGTAAACGGTCAAATTATAGAAGGTTATGTATATAGACCTTATATAGATATTAACTAAAAGGTAAGTGCAATAGTAAAAACAAAAGTAACTAGAAGTTTCTAGCTAGTTTTATTTTTTAAAACTCCTTTAATTTCATAATTTACTATTTTGCTCTATAATGAATATCGGTATAATTAATCAAATAACAAAGGGGAAATTATGAATTATGTTGAAGAACTAAGAAAAATATCAAATGAATATAAAAATTTATGGGGGAATAAATTTAGCAAAGGTTACTTGGAGTGATTTTGAAGAACTAATAGCACATTTTTTTAGCATATGGTATTCAAAAGAAGTAATATTTACGCAAAAGTCACAAGACCATGGAATTGATGCCTATATCAAAGAAAATAATAGATACTTAATTATTTTCCAAATGAAAAAATATAATAATAAAAATAAAATAGGAGAACCTACAATTCGTGATTTATATGGAAGTATAGCTGATTCTGTATCTCGCCAAGGAATTATACCTCAAGGGGTTATGATAACAACTGGGGTTTATTCGCAACCAGCCTTGGATTGGGCGAAGGGTAAAAAAATTACTTTAATTAATGGAGCTAATTTAGTTAAACTATTTCATAAAAAGGGATATAAAAATTTCTATATTGACTTTAATGAAACTCCTGAAAAGGTGAACAAAGAGCAAAGGAAATATTAAAAAGAAAACAAATGTTATTAGAGCAGGAGTTACAAAGAACTAAAGTAAAACTACAACAAACTTTAACCGAACAAGATTTTCAACAAACTAACGAAGAAAAAATAGATGTACCAACAAAACGCCAACAATATTTTGAAAAACGTAATGAACAATATAGACAGATGGAGCGATCAAATCATACACATGTCTCGCAATCAGAAGCGGTTAAAATACAAGATAATATAGAGATTCCAGTAAATGTAACACCTAAAGTGACTAATCTAATCTAGAAGAACCATTAAATTTAAAAAAAGAAAAAGAACTTAATCCCAAACGTCTTACCTGAAAAGAAAAACATATTCAAGCCTTAGCTAATACTGAGACACCTACTAGCTTTAAAACGAAATATAATAAATGGAATTGGACTGTAGGATAAGACTTAATGAAAACTACATATAAAGTATTAGGATTATTAGTGGGTGGATTTATATGCATAGACATTGCGATACCATTGTTGCCAATATATATAAACATCATGCTTCTAATACATCTTATTTTAAAGTATAAGAAGAAAAAGCAACAATCTGCCACGTCTATTGCAGGTAGTAAATCTAATATTATAATCTTAATTTTAAATATTATTGTATTAAGTTGCCTAGGAATTTTGTGTGCTGCATTATTATGGCCTAGTGTTTTAAGTTATATAATTTTAATTATAATTAACTATGTAATTTAATCTAGAAAAGAAAGCAGTTAGTCTTCTAACTGCTTTTTGACTTTTCCTTACCTTAGTACTAATATATTGTTATAAATAATTCAAAAATAACATTTCTAAATTAATTCAATTCTTTATTACTAAATTTATTATTTATTTTCCTCAAGATCTTTAACAAATAATTTTATTTCTAATTCAAGTATTTCGTGTAATAAACGTTTCGTTTGTTCTGACATAATAATTGATAGAATAGCTGTCTAGTTAATTAGTTATGGGAATAGCACACTATGGAGTAGACATGTCAATCTGCTTTTAGCAGAAAAGAAACAACTAATGAAATTATTATGTATATTGCTTACTGTAATATTATTTATGTTTAACTATTAAATTTAATTAATATTAGTTGGCTATTGATATTTATGCTAATAATCTAATGTTTATTTTTATATTTATAATCATTGTATTAACAATTATAACATAATATAAATATAAAAAATAAATTTTAAAACTATAAGGGGATAGATTGTGATAATAAAAAGAATTTTTTTAAGTCGCATTGACAGTTTTCTTTTCGCAAAATTGTAAAAACTCATGAAATTGGGGAATTAATATTCAAATGACGTAGATATAGGTTTTATGTCAGTTATTACTTATAAAAATAATAATATTCTTAAGGAAATTAAACTAAAAAAGTATTAAAAATATATATAATCTATAACTAATAAAGTAAAAAATAAATTATGTTAATTTTAACTACATAGTATCAAAATAACTATTTTACTAAGTGTTTATTATAAAATAGGCAAAATATATTTTCACATAGCTAAAATGATTGTATAATAGAAGCATCAAATAAGCTTAAGTTTATTTGACATATGTAGGGTTAAAGATATGGGAAAGTATTATAGTTACATGAGAATATCAACTAAAGAAAGCAATGATAAACAAGGTTTCGCAAGACAAGAGAAAAGTTAAAAAACATATGCTGAAAGTAATAAGATAGTTTAGTTACTAAAACAACACTCAAAAGTACTATAAAACTATTATTAATAGTTGAACTTGCTATAGTGAGGCAAGAAAGAGAAATTATAGTTAAGAGAATAAAGTAAGGTATAGAAGCATCAGATAAGAAAAGTGGAAGAAAACAAGGTGCCCTTGATAAAATGAATGATGAATTGAAAAATAATATAAGAGAATTTTTAACTAATAGGAGTATAAAACAGGTAGATTTAATGAATAAGCATAATATAAGCCGTAATACATTAAAGAAATATATAGCAATAATAAAAGGAAAATAAATATAGAATAGACTAGATAATAAAAACTAGTCTACTCTATAAAAAATGATGTATAGGTGTATACATAGTGTAAAGTTCATTAAGAGTGCTGTATGCGTATATATACTTCTTGATTTAAACTAACACTTTCCATAAGCAACTAGGGGCTCATCTTTTTCTACAGATAAAGAAACAGTCATATAAAGAACAACTCCATTTATCTTTGCATAATATTTCTCTATTACATTTCCAAAAAAATCTTTAATTTCTCCTAAAAGATCTCCTTCGCATATCCTTTGCCCTGCTTTAACCTCTGGATACCAACATCCATGACAAGTAGATTCTAAGTAAATAGCTTCTGTTATATTTATAGGTTCTTTAGTTTGTTTTACTTCTCCATTTAATACATTAAAATGTTTTAAAATTGTAAGTATATCCTCTTTATAATCCCATATTTCTTCTTTACTCCAAAGACCTCTTCCACCCTTTTCTATAAGTATGCTTGGCACTCCTTTTATTGCGGCATAGTTATATGATCTTGTTTTTGCACTAGATTTTACCATGTAATCTACATTTAAAAGAGATGCTATTTCTTTTGACTTATTTATAACACTGTCCTCTGCAATTCCTGGATAATATACAAAGTTTGTTGCCATTTCATAAAGATCACCACCGTGTAAATCTATATAAAAATCGCATTGATTATGACACTCATTCTCAATAAAATTGCATATTTTTTCACTTATTGTTCCTTCTAACCTGCCTGGAAATTCTCTATTCAAATTCTTATTATCTTCTGGAACAACGGCGCTTACTTTTTTTCTAAAAGCTTGCACATTTACAGGATGTATTATTATTATTTTTCCCTTTACTTCCTTTGGATTTATTTCCTTTGCAAGTTCCATAACAGTTTGAATTGCCGTATATTCACAGCCGTGAATTCCTCCTGTTATTAATATAGTTTTTCCTAAACCTTCTCCGTTAATAAGTGTTACAGGCATACTATAATCTGTATTATATACATTTATAAATCCCTGTTTTTTCTCTCCTCTACTTGCAACTAATCTACCTAATCTTAACATTTAAACCCTCCTAATAACTATTTTTCACATATAATATAACACCTTATCATATCCCTCTACTATTAACTTAACCATATTTATTAATTTTGCTTAATATACTTGGCTTTAGATAAAAATTAGAGAGTATTTCAATAAGTACTTAGCATTTCTCTATCTTTAAAATAAAACATCTAATATTTAAACTTATGAATTTTAAGACTATTTATTGTATAAAAATATCATTGAAGTTG
>CAUWNL010000139.1:0-6349 GCA_963559995.1 uncultured Sarcina sp. | reverse complement strand
AATATTATTATAAAGAAAATATTTAAATCTGATAACACAGTTTCATTTGGAAGTAACATATGTTGAAGGGCATAAAATCCTGCCAAAATACCTAAAGTCCCAAAAGCTCCCCGTCCAATTAAAGCTATCCTATTTCCCTTATGTCCAAATAATGAAGACCTATTTTTTGCTATCATTATAAGAGAAACAACAAAAAGCATTATATTTCTATAAAATACTTTCTCTCCAAGTGGTATGCCACTTGCCCCTTTTATAAAGGCACCCATACAAGCTGAACAAAAAGCGGCTATAATTATTAATATTATGCCTTTTAATCGCTTGTCCAATACAATCATCTCCTTACTTATTCAATTTTTCAATATAAACAAATTATATCACTTTAGTCCATTATTAACAATATGTAAACATAATTATTATTATTATTATGTTTACCTACATAGACTTAGGTCCAAATAAAAATAAAGGATCAATATGATGAGGAAAATTCATCATATTGATCCTTTACACAGCCTTATTCCCATTATTTAAAAATTCACTAGTTATAATTTTTGAGAATATCTCTACAATCTCAGGATCAAATTGGGTTCCAGAACATTTTTTAAGCTCTTCTAATCCTTCAGCATAAGTTTTTTTATTATTATAAGGCCTAATGCTTGTCATTGCGTCAAAACTATCTATGACCGTTAGTATTCTAACTAGATAAGGTATTTCTTTTCCTTTTAATCCCTTTGGATAACCTTTTCCATCATATCTTTCATGATGATATAATACCATATCTGACATACATTTTAATGAATCTATCTTATCTATTATTTCATATCCATATTTAGGATGTTCTTTTATCTCCTGCCACTCTGAATCATCTAATGGCATTTTCTTAATTAATGTTTCCCTACTTACACTTATTTTCCCTACATCATGGATGTATGCACCATATACTAAATACTTGCTGTGCTGTTCATCTAATTTAAGCTCTTTAGCTATAAGTCTTGCATAATCTACAACTCTTTTAACGTGCCCATAAGTATATTTATCTTTTCCATTTATAACACTTATCAAAGTTTTTATAGATGATATAACTTCCTTATCTTCATCTTTAATATTCTTTAATACATCATTATAGTTTTCAGCATAAGCCTTATTTAATATTCTATCTTTATTTAGATTATCATCGCAACTTTTAATAACTTCTAAATAATCCTTAGCCTCCTTTGGAAACTCCACTATGCCTATTGATAATGTAAGCTCTTTGCTTTCTATATTTTTATCCTTAAATTTCTCTCTTATATTTTCACAAATTCTACAAGTTTCTTCCCTACTCCTATCCCTAAGTATAACCGCAAAACCTTCTTCATTATATCTTGCCAATAAATCTCCATTTTTTTTAATAGAATTTAATACCTCACTTAAGTTCTTTAAAATTAAATCTCCATTTAATTGGCCATTTATGTCTACATATAATTTAAAATAATTTATATCTATAAGCATGACACTTAATATTTTATTCCTATTAGCTGTTTCATCTAATATTTCTTTTAATTTATCATTAAAGTAGCTATAATTATAAAAACCTGTTAATTTATCTTTATTTATAATATTTTTTAAATTTAATATATACTTTGTTTCCCTATAACTAAACACTATAAGACCTACTAAAATTAACATAAAAATAACTACTATTAAGATTAAGATATTTAGCTTTAGCATAACCTCACATAATAATATTATTATCATGGCACATATAAATATTACAATATTTTTCAAGAAAAAACTACCCATTGAAGTATTACCTAGTTTATCCATTTTCCTCACCCTATCTCTTATTTGTACATAACCATTCTTTTATACATTATATCAAATCATTACTTGTTATTCCATATATTTGTTTATTAAATTTTATTAATTAAACTATTTAATATACAAACCTTTTTACTTTAAAACTATATAGATGATCTTAATATTGTCTTTGCAATATTAATCATTTTCTCCCCTGAGTTCATACTCCTTCTTTGGATGATTCTAAATGCTTCCTCTTCTGTTATTTTTTTGTTTCTTATAAGAACCCCTTTAGCCTTTTCAATAATCTTCCTTTCTTCCATCTTATTTTCTAAGCTTTCAACCTTTTTTTGGAGTTTTTCCATCTTTTTCCTACTTTGAAATATCATATTTACAGAATTTAAAAGAATACTCTTTGAAAAAGGATTTGGAAGATAATAAACATCCATACTTTCACTTACTATAGATAGATATGGTTCACTTGCTAAAACCAAAAAGTCGCAGGTGCCAACTAAGGAATCATAAATTTCCATAACTGTTGTATCAGGTAACTTATAGCTTAAAATAACTAATTCTGGTGAATATTGAATGCTTTTCATTATAACTTCATTTCCTGATTTGCAAACGTCTAAAACGTCATATCCACCTTCTATAAGTATATTTTTTATCTTCTCACTAGCTTCAAATTTTCCCGTAGCTACTATCACTCCGCCTTGCATCTCCATTTTAATACACCTTTTTTCTAAAACTTAATATTTACTTAAATATTTATCTATTTCCCATTGGTGTACCTGTTTTATATATTCATTCCATTCAAAGGTTTTTGCTTCTATATATTTATCAAATATATGTTCTCCTAAAACATCCTCAACTAATTCACTTTTTTCCATTTGTAAAATAGCTTCTTTTAAATCTTTAGGTAAACTTTTTATTTTTTTCTCTTCTCTTTCCTCTACAGTCATATCAAAAATATTTTTTTCTATACTACTTGGTGCTTCTATTTCCTCTTTTATCCCCTTAAGGCCAGCTCTTAAAAGACAAGCTAAAACAAGGTAAGGATTTGCGCTAGGATCTGGACATCTAAGTTCTATTCTTTTTTCAGAGTTTTTTGATGCAGGGACTCTTATAAGTGGACTCCTATTTTTATTAGACCAAGCTATATATATAGGAGCTTCATACCCTGAAACTAATCTTTTATAAGAATTTACTAATGGATTTGTAATAGCTATCATTCCCATAATATTTTCTATTATTCCACCTATAAAGTTATAGGCTATTTTACTTAATCCATTTTTATCATTTTCATCTACAAAAACATTTTTTCCATCTTTAAAAAGAGACATATTTATATGCATGCCAGAACCACTTACCCCAAAGGTAGGCTTTGGCATAAATGTAGCATAAAGTCCATGTCTTTGTGCTATAGTTTTTACTATAAGTTTAAACGTCATTATATTATCAGCTGTAGTTAAAGCATCGGCATACTTAAAATCTATTTCATTTTGTCCTGGAGCTACTTCATGGTGAGAAGCTTCTATTTCAAATCCCATTTGTTCTAAAACTAAAGTCATATCTCGTCTTGCATTTTCTCCCATATCAGTTGGTGCTAAGTCAAAATATCCACCATTATCTTGAGCTACTGTTGTTGGCCTACCTTTTTCATCTGTATGAAATAAAAAAAACTCGCATTCTGGTCCTACATTCATTGTATAACCCAACTCTTTAGCCTCTTTTAATACTTTCTTTAAAATATTTCTTGGATCTCCCTCAAAAGGAGTATTATCAGGTCTATATACATCACAGATGAGTCGTGCCACTCTTCCTTGTTGAGGTCTCCATGGAAATATAGTAAAACTATCAAGTTCAGGCCTTAATATCATATCTGATTCTTCAATTCTTACGAAGCCTTCAATTGACGACCCATCAAACATACAACCATCTTCTAATATTCTATTTAATTGTTTATCTGTTACTGATACATTTTTAAGGCTACCAAAAATATCTGTAAATTGAAGCCTTATAAACTTTATATCATTCTCATTTACTAATTTTAAAATATCTTCTTTGGAATATTTTGACATACTTTTACTCCTCTCATATCATAAAAAAAAGACGAATATAGTAAGTTGTTAACTCATATATTAAACGTCTTTTTTATTACTACTTAATATTATATTCTTTTTTTATATTACTATGCAATAGGATTTATATATTTTAGTTTATTTTAATAGGATCAGCGTACTTTATACCTTTAGTATCAACTGTTATAGATCCTATAACAACATCTTCTAAAGGTTTATCATTAGAATCAGTTTCAACAGATTGTATTTTATATATTATATCTAAACCTTCAACTACTTTTCCAAAAGCTGCGTAGTTTCCATCTAAATGATTTGATACACTTGTCATTATAAAAAATTGACTTCCTGCACTATCATAAGAAGAACTTCTTGCCATAGATATTACTCCATCTTCATGCTTTAAAGGATTATTAATTCCGTTTTTATTAAATTCACCATCTATTGAATAACCAGGACCACTAGTTCCAGTTCCAGTTGGATCTCCTCCTTGAATCATAAAGTCTTTTATTACCCTATGAAATATTAAACCATCATAAAACCCATTATTTGCTAGATATATGAAGTTATTCACTGTATTTTCTGCAATATCAGGATAAAGTTCTATTTTAACAGTTCCATAATCTTTAATAGTCATAGTAGCAACTGGCAAATCATCTTCTACTGTAAAAGTATTGTTCTCTGTATTTGACTTACTTGTACACCCTACTAAAGCAATAGTTGATACTGAAATAGCTAGTACTATTAATAATAAATTCTTAATTTTTAATATTTTTTTCATTTATCTTCCCCCTTAAATTACATAATTAAATAATTAAGTGCTATTTAATTACTAATATGATTATAGTGTATATTTTTATATTTTTAAACATTTTTATTATAATTTAACATTATAGGTTATATTTTTTAATGAAGACAAGTCATGATATACAAAGCCTAAATTAAAGTATTTATATTTATTTTTTAAATACTGCCAGTCACCTCTTAACTTATCTAAGCCTACATTATAATAGGTAGTTGAATCATAGACTCCATATATATCTATA
Organism: uncultured Sarcina sp.; assembly: GCA_963559995.1. Classification (GTDB taxonomy): domain Bacteria; phylum Bacillota; class Clostridia; order Clostridiales; family Clostridiaceae; genus Sarcina. Next base: position 1,449 of record CAUWNL010000139.1, on the reverse strand, counting down.
GGTGCTTGCGTTTCAGCTGCACTATATATTATCTTCCCATTTTTCTTAGCGTAATAAAGTTCATTATCTATTCCTTTATCATAAACATGCCTATTATAATTCATAATTATAACCCCATGACTATTTTTAATAATTTCTTTGTAAATGTTTTTATCATTAATATCTTCTGAGGTGTCTAGCCAAAATAGAATTGTTAAAAGAAACGTTATCTTTTTTAAATTTGCGTAAGAATAAATTTCTTTTATTGTTTTTAAAAAATCATCCTCCCAGTTAGAAATTCCAAGGACCCACGGTTCAATGTCAAATACTACTTTTTCAATTGCGTTCTCATCTCCATAATTTAAATTGTACTTAACTAACTCATCAATTTTTGATTTTCCATAACTTGAATCACTATACCAAGAAGGATTCCCACATAAATAAGATATCTCAACTTTCTTTTTCACATCTTTCTGTAGCTCATTAATAGCATTTGATAAATCATCATTTAAATAATTACTAGGTATTTCTTGAAAAATTTCATCTATTTTTAAATTATCACACAAACTAGCTACTGTTAGTCTATCATTGAATAAGTCATTTATATCCCAACTATATACTCCTATTTTACTATTTAATTCTTCATTACTTAAAACCTTAATATTCTCTCCTAATGAATGATTACTAAGTTTAACTGTAGAAAGAATATCTACCCTCCATTTACTTGCTTCTTTAAAATAGCTCATACAAATTATACTTATTCCTAGTGTAACAAAGGCTACTCTTTTTAATCTCTTAACCTTAAGTATATCTTTCAAAGATGCACCTCCTGAAATTAAAACTTTTTATCTCATACGTTAATTTAAAATGATATATATATTTATCTTATTCCATTATAATTATTACATCGTGTACTATAATTTAACATATTTAATTATATCTAATCAAGATATTTTTATATTTACTATTAAATTAACTAGCAATAGGATATCAATACTAAAATTACAAATACTACAATTATAAATCTTAACTATATTAAATAATTACTTTTATTGACTATATTAAATAATTATTTTATAATGCTTTTTGCAAGATGATATGTTGTTTTTACAACACTTTTCTTCATTATAAATAATAAATCATATAATAATTAAAAAGGAGAAAAAATGGATAAACAAAAGAGATTAGTTATAGTAGCTCTTATGCTAATTACTTTCTTAGCAGCTTTTGAAGGAACTGTTGTTAGCACTGCTATGCCTACTATAGCTAATGATTTAGATGGATACAGTTTAATAAGCTGGATTTTCTCTGCCTACCTTTTAACATCTGCTATTTTCATTCCTATATATGGAATAGTGTAAGATATGATAGTAAGAAAAAAAGTTTTAACTGTAGGAATTATAATATTTTTAATTGGAACAACTCTAAGCGGTTTTTCCCAAACAATGGTATACTTAATAATATCCCGTA
>CAUWNL010000138.1:0-6404 GCA_963559995.1 uncultured Sarcina sp. | reverse complement strand
TTCCTCTATTGGAAATACTGCCGTTATTATTACCTGATTTTTTGACATTAAAAGACCAGCACCTATAGCTTGTATTACTCTAGATGCTACTAATAAATAGATATTTATAGACATTCCGCAAAGAAGTGTCCTACTGTAAATACTATAATACCATTTATAAATATTAAACCCTTACTTTTCATATCTCCTATTCTACCAAATAAAAGTATAGTAGCCGATATTATTATAAGATAAGCGCTAATAACCCACTCAGCGGAAGCCATATTTATTTTTAAATTCGCTTCGATGGTAGGAAGTGCTATATTTACAATATTACTGTATAAAGATGCCATAAGAGGCAATAGGACAACAATTGCAAGTATTACCCATCTATTTTTATGTATCTCTTCAGGTGACATCTGATTTTTCTTAAACACGTTTCCCATCTCTTTCTCCTTTTAGTTAATTTAATATGTTTACTTATAAACACTTATTATATTTTAACCTAAAGGTGTTTATAAGTAAACACTTTTTTAAATAAAAAAAGATAATGATATATAATATATCATTATCTCTTTTTTATACTTCAATCTAATTTTTTATATTTGTATTAATTTTAGTGATCGTTATACTGTCCATAAAGGAACATTTGAGCCTCTGCTGTTCTTCTAGCATATAATCCTGATGAGAATGAACCACCTACATAACTCCAACTTTGGAAGTCAGACATTATAGTTGAATAACTAGTATTTCCGCTTTCTATATCTTGAAGAAGTTGGCTGTTTTCTAAAGAACCAATTCCTAAATTATAAGCAAAGTCTGTTAAAGCATTTATTTGATTTTGATTTAAACCACAACCTTGAGTTAAACTTTCAACTTGTTGCATGTAAGTACTTAAACTATTTTGTAATGTATTTAACGCTTCTTGATAAGTAACATCCCCTGGATAAGTATTTCCGTAGTTTTGACCAAATCCTACTGTCCATCCACCGCTCCAGTAAGGAGTTGAAGAAAATCCCTCATATGATGCTGTAAAATTAACTAAATCACTTGGTGCAGCAGATGAATAACTACCTGTATAACTTGATCCTGAGTTATTTGAATTACTATTTGATGGGTTAGAGCTAGTTGAATTACTTGAGTTACCTGATCCATTTGTATAAATTGTTAATGTTTCTCCTACATATATATAGTTTGGATTTGATAAGTTATTCCATTGCTCTAACTGTGAAACTGTCACCCCATATTGACTAGCTATACTACTTAAAGTATCTCCTGATTGAACAGTATATGTTACAGATGAACCACTATTAGTATTTGAACTACCTGAATTATTTGATGAATTACTTGATCCATTTGTATAAATTGTTAATGTTTCCCCTACATATATATAGTTTGGATTTGATAAGTTATTCCATTGTTCTAACTGTGATATTGTTACTCCGTACTGACTAGCTATACTACTTAAAGTATTTCCAGCTTGTACTGTATATGTAATAGAACTACTGCTACTTGATGAATTACTTGAACTTCCAACAGTTATGTAATCGCTGTAAACATATCCAACTGTTCCATCATAGTTTATTTTATACCATCCATTACTTTCAGATAAAATAGTAACACTTGTACCTTCTGATAATTCACCTAGTACACTATAATCCGTGCTTGGGCCTAATCTAAAGTTTAAATCTACTCCCTCATTAAGATTTGAAACTGTTCCTGTTTTTGAACTACTGCTTGTACCGGTACTGCTAGATGAACTATTTCCTACTGAAACATAATATCCATAAACATATCCGGTTGTTCCATTATAATTTATTTTGTACCATCCATTACTTTCAGATAAAACAGTAAACGTTGTACCTTCTGACAGCTCACCTATTACACTATAATTTGTACTTGGACCTGACCTAAAGTTTAAATCCATACTTCCATTAAGATTTACAACTGTCCCCATTTCCGAACTATTGCTTGTACTGTTTGATGAGCTACCGCTAACAATATTTATACATGGTGCATAAACATATCCGCTTGTCCCATTATATTCTACTTGATACCAATCACTATTATATTGAGATAATATTTGAACTGTAGTTCCATTTGAAAGTTCCCCGATTATATTATAATTAGTTCCAGGGCCTTGTCTGAAATTTAATGATGTGCAGCCTTCAAGATTACCTACTTCCCCATATTCTGAACCACTATATGCTAAAGTAGTTGTCTTAACTTTACTATTTTGTTCTTTTGTTGTAGTCTTTGAAATATCTTTTTTAACTTCTGTAGTTGTTTTATCTTTTGATGTGCTTGTTAAATCTGTATTACTTGTTGATTTTAAATCTTTTTTTGCTGTTAGACTCGTCTCATTTTTAATTGCTATTTTTTCTAAACTCTGTTTCGACGAAGAGTTTGTAGAAACGGAACCGTTAGATGGTAGTGTTGCTGCAAAAGCAGATGTACTTCCTACAAGTGTAGTTCCTACAACTACTGATGCTACCACTAACATATTTTTTATTTTATTACTTTTCACTTATAAATTCCTCCTATTTGCTTAGAATTTCTTATATTTATTGCAGAAATAGTTAACACTAGGTCTCAGAATTTTTAGCAAATAAAATTTTTAACAAATTCCATTTAAAAATTCAACTTTCTATTTAAATATCTTTAATCTTTTCACTACTTTTTTAACAATCTAGCTATGTTTAAAACTTCGACAATTAGGCTCTGTTTATAACATAAATCTCGCCTTTAACAATCTATAATTTCCTGCCATAGAAAAATTGTGTCACAATAAATTTTCCTAAATATATAAATATAAAAAATTTGCGTATTTATTTAGATATTATTCTACAAATAATTTAGTTTTATATTTTTATTTGTAATAATATCCCTCGTTTTGTACATATTATACACTATATTTTTTTTAAAATCAAGTTTTGGATTAATACGGTAATTTTTATTCCATTTTTATGAATTTTTTTTGATATATTAGAAGCTTTTTTATTTCTATAAATACTAATCTTTTTCATCCTTTTATTTGCATTTTTCAATAATAATCCTATGAATATTATTATTTTTTACGTCTAAGATTATATACTTATTTTCGATATAGTTATTTTTTAACATAATATTATGACATATTTGTCGAAATTTTTTCAACTTCTTTTTTTATATTTTCAGAACCTAAAATAGCCGATATTACAGCTACTCCATCTACGTTTTTTTTAATATCTTCTGTGATATTAAAAGCTGTTATTCCACCTATTCCATAAATAGGTTTACTAGTGATTTTTCTTATATCTTCAAGGGCTTTTATAGATAGATCTATAGTATCATATTTACTCTTACTTTTATATAAAGCCCCTACTCCTAAATAATTTGCTCCTTCATCTATAGCTTCAATTGCCTCTTCTACATTATGAGCAGTTGCTCCTATTATTTTTCCATCTGGTAATATTTCTCTTGCAATACTAATCTTCATATCCTTTTGCCCTAAGTGAACTCCATGTGCATTAACTGCAAGAGCTACATCTACTCTATCATTTATGATAAACACTGCATTATAGCTATCACAAAGTTTTTTTAATACCTTAGCTTCTTCACACATAATTCTTGTTGATTTTTCTTTTGCTCTATATTGGATTATTTTAATTCCACACTGTAAAGCTATTTTGACTTTTTCCACTAATAAATTGAACTCTAATTTATAATCAGTTATAAGATATATCTTTTTTTCTTTTAAATTAAATTCATCTTTATTTTCAGAATCTTCTATTATTTTTTTAAATTTTTCTTCATTTTTTTCTTGTTTTTCAATAAATTCTCCATTATTATTATAAAATTTATAAAAATGATGAGTTGGTCCTATTCCTTTACCTAAACTAAATCCATATTTTATTGCATTTGTTACATATTGTTTTCCTAAAGCAACACTTTCTTTTAATGAAAAACCTTTAGCAATATTTGCAGCTATTGCAGAAGATAACGTACAACCTGTTCCATGAGTATTACTATTTTCTATTCTCTCTTCTTTAAAAAGTGTAAATTTCACTCCATCATATAAAACATCTATAGCATTTCCTTTTAAATGTCCTCCTTTTATTAAAACCGCTTTAGGTCCAAGATTTAAAATATCTTTTGCTGCCTTTTTCATATCATCTATTGTTGAAATTTTTCTATTTGTTATCTCTTCTGCCTCTAATAAGTTAGGTGTTATTAATGTTGCATAACGCATAAGGTTAGTTATTAATGTATTTTTTGCATCCTTTGATAAAAGACTAAAGCCATTTTTAGATACCATAACAGGATCTAAAACAACAGGTGGTAAATTTCTAATCTCTCTTAAAGCCTCCACTATAGCATTTATAGATTCTATTTTAGATACCATTCCTATTTTAATCACATCTACATCTATATCATCAAAAATAACACTGATTTGCTTTTTTATCATGTTAGGTGTTATATCTTCTATATCAAAAACACCTTGAGTACTTTGTGCTGTTATTGCAGTTATAACACTCATTGCAAATACCCCATTAGCTGACATAGTTTTAATATCTGCTTGAATACCTGCTCCTCCTGAACTATCTGATCCTGCAATTGTAAGTCCATTAATCATAGTTTTTCTCCTTTTTTAAACTTTATATTTTTATGGAATAATGTTAAAATTCTAAGGAAAATAGAGGAAATATATCATAATACAATAATTATCTTATAACATATCTCCTCTAATATATTTGCAATATATTATTTAACCTCTATATCTAAAAGTTTATTTTTAATCTTATTATTTATTTAACATCATTTATTTTTAAGGTTTCTCCATTTAATATTTTTTTCATTGTTCTCATAGAGCACATCTTTCCACACATTGTACAACTATCCTCGTCATGAGGCTTAGAACTTTCTCTATACGCCCTTGCTTTATCACTATCTATGGCAAGATTAAACATATCTTCCCAATTAATATCTGCTCTTGCCTTGCTCATTTTTTCATCCCACTTTTTTGCATCTTTAATATCTTTAGCAATATCTGCTGCATGAGCTGCTATTTTACATGCTATAATTCCTTCTTTCATATCACCTAAGTCTGGAAGTCTTAAATGCTCAGCTGGAGTTACATAACATAAAAAGTCTGCTCCATTACTTGCAGCAATAGCTCCTCCTATTGCTGATGTTATATGATCATATCCTGGTGCAATATCAGTAACTAATGGTCCTAAAACATAAAATGGCGCTCCATGACATAATTTTTTTTGCAAAAGCATATTTGCTTTAATCTCATTTATTGCCATATGCCCTGGACCTTCAATTATAACTTGTACATTTTTTTCCCATGCTCTCTTTGTAAGTTCACCTAATGTTATAAGCTCTTTTATTTGAGATGCATCTGTGGAATCATTAATTGAACCTGGTCTTAGAGCATCTCCTAAAGAAAGAGTCATATCATATTTGGCACAGATGTCTAAAAGTCTATCATAATGTTCAAAAAATGGATTTTCTAAGTTATTAAGCTCCATCCAAGCAAATAAAAGAGAACCACCTCTAGATACTACATTTGTAAGCCTTTTATTTCTTTTTACAGTTTCTACTGCTTCTCTATTTAGCCCAGCGTGAACTGTTATAAAATCAACTCCATCTTCTCCATGCTTTTTTACCACTTCAAAAAGTTCATCTACTGTAATATCTTTTAAATCTTTATCATGAAAACCTAAAGAATCATACATTGGAACAGTGCCTAGCATGGCACTTGACATTTCTACTATTCTTCTTCTCATACCTTCAGTTTTTCCGTAGTTTGATAAATCCATTATGGCTTCTGCCTTCATTTTTATAGCAATTCTTACCTTTTTTAATTCCTTTTCATAATCACAACAATCTTTAGATATGCCAAGATTTACATTTATTTTTGTTCTTAATCCCTCCCCTATTCCTTCAGCGCTTAAAGATTTATGATTTTTATTAGATGGAATTACAACTACTCCCCTTGCAACTTTTTCTCTTATTTCTTCTGAAGTCATTCCTTCTTTTAAAGCAACTATTTCCATTTCCTTTGTTATAATCCCCTTTTTAGCTGCATCCATTTGAGTTGTATAATTCATAAAAATCCCTCCATTAATATATTTAATTTATTTTCACTCTTTATCTATAACCCATTTCATAAATTCATTTGCAGATATAATTATTAAATTTATACCTTTATTCTTAACAAAACTATTGATTATAAGTTTTCTCTATAGCAAGTTGAAATTTTTTAAAATCCTCATAAGGATTTTTACTCTCCATAAGGGTACTCATGACAGCTATGCCATCTACCTTTTCCTCTAAAACTTCCTTTATATTTTTAGACGTTATTCCACCTAACGCTATAACTTTTATATTTGTTTTTTCTTTTATATCTCTTAGAAAAATAGTTCCTTTTCCCTTTA
>CAUWNL010000137.1:0-6473 GCA_963559995.1 uncultured Sarcina sp. | reverse complement strand
CATATACATAACTTCCTTGGAAATTAGAACTAATTTCCATATCTTGTAGTTTAAGTTCTAAGTAATATTTACTAAAAATATTGTCCTTATCTGTACAAAGCTTTAATGAATAGATACTACCACCTTTTCTTAAAGTATCTATTAGTGTTTTTACTCTTGATATATCAGTTTTATAGAATTCAATTAAAGGTTTTATATCACTCTTATTAAGCTCTATATTCCCCTCTACTTTGATTAAACTTAAAATAGTTCTTGTTTTCCCTTTCTCTAATGCCCTTTCTACCTTTTTTATAAAAATATCTTCCCTATGAGATATATCACCTACAAAGTTTCCTAAAAAAAATACTGATATTATACAAAGTGGTATTAGTATTCTTTTTTTGTTTATCTTTTTTACATATTTATAATTTTTAAATTTTTCTATATTATTTTTAAAATTATCTGTAATTGCTTTTATTTTTTCATCATTTTTTACATAGCTTAAACATTTATCTTTAGTTTTTAAAGTATTTTCAAAAAACTCTTTAAAAAAACTCAATATTTTACCCCCTGCGTATTATTCTAATATATTAATAATCCATTTATTACAATTAGTACATTTATAAATTTGTATTCCAAAAGGGTCTAATCTTTGATTTTCAAATTCATTTCGTCTACTTCTAACATCATCTAAAGCATAAAAATTATCGTCTTGTGTTAAAACTCCTATAATTTCTGATATATAATTTTCTGAAGTCTTATTGCAACAATCATTTTTTTCTGCACATTTAATCTTTTCTATTTTTAAATCACTTTGAAAGTCTTTTATTATTTCTATTATATCTTCATATTCTCTTATATTATCCTGAAAATCTTCCTTGTAAAACTCAATTTCCCCTATTGTAAATAATTTTTTCATAAAATATTTTCTCCTTAAGTTAATTTTTAATAATATTTTACCTATTTTATCACTTAAAGTAAAACACTTTATATAAATTATAATAATAAATTCAAAAAAGGATTATATCAAAAATAATTTGATATAATCCTTTCTTTATTTTGCATAATAATTTTTTGCTACAAATATCATCTATTCTATCTTATATAACTATTTATATAATGGTACCTAAAATCTTAATATGATTTTTTATATGCTAAGTTAAATAAAATAAAATCTTAATTTAATATTCTAATTGGTTAATGATATTTTGTAATCATCCTTAGAATATATTAGTGTTCTTACGTTCAAATATTTCGTAGCAAGTTTAGTTAACTATACATATTATACATTAGAGAAACTAATTATAAAGCTTATAAATTTCTTGGGTAGTATTTTATGAAACATAAAATAAGTTTACCAAGCTATCCCCGCAGTTTCTACGGTTTAGTTAAGATATAAAGTTTTTTTATTTCCTAACTACATTATTATAATGTACAAATTTTAATACTTTTATTCATTTTATTTAGATATTTTTATTAATTTATTAAACATACATTTTTGTTCTTTTATTTTATTTTCATTTCCTAATACACAGATACACTCCTGTTTTAAAAGATCAGAAACTAACATAGCAAAAGATCTTATTGTATATTTATCAGAATTTAATATATCTTCCCTTTCCTCTTGTAATTTTTCATAAGTTAATCCAGATAGGTAATAAGATGTTGCAATATATCCTTTTGTACTGTTTGTTAAAGGTTGATCCTGATTTCTTATTGTACCTATTATATATTTTGTCATTTCTTTTTCGTCTGCTTCAAAATTTGCTAAATAGTTTGGAATATTATCATAAACATCTATAGTTTTTCTTATATTAGGATCTCTATAAGATACTATATAAGCTCCACCATCTCTTCTAAAGCTTGAAAAGACTCCATAGGCTCCACCTTTTACTCTTACATTATTCCAAAGATAATCAAAACCTAATATAGTTTCTAAAAGAGAAAGGCTTCCTCTATGCTCATAACCCTTTAATCTATAATTTCCACCTTTTGCTACATACTGAACATCACTCTGTGTTAATATTCCTTCATTTTTTTCACACTTTTCAAAAGAATAATTACATAATTTAATTTCTTTATTAGGTAGATAGTCTGATAATTCTTTTAAATTCTTCTTAAACACTTTGTAGTCCTCTAGCGTTCCTGAGTAACTTATAATCATATTATTTTTATTAAATATTAACCCTCTTACCTTTTCAAGGTTTTCTTTTATTTTATTCTTATCAAAATTGTTATCTAACTCACATATAAAATCATAATAATTTAATCCAGAAATTACTTCGTCATAACACCCTCTACTATAAGCATAAGATAAAACTTTCTTTATAGCTATTCTATGACCATTTTGTATTATAGCATTTTCTAGTCTAGCTTTCTTCTCTGCTATTATTTGTTTTATTCTTTCATTATCATCTAAATCAGTATTTAAAATTATCTCTTTTATCAAAGAAAAAGTTTCTTTACTTTTACTTACAAGAGCTTTAAAAGAAACCTCCATAAAGCAACTATAATCACTTAAACTGCTCACATTAGATACAGTAATCGGACTAAACCCTATTCCACCTGTATTTATATTTATCTTATTAGAAAGTTTTCCATAATCATAATTTTTTGTACTACATTTTCCTAATATATCTCCTAAAAGCGCAATATATGGTATAAGTTCCTTAGGTACTCCCTTTGTATTAAATAAAATATTTCCGTAGGCTATTTTATTAGTATGAAATTCGTGGTGAAGTATCTTTATTCCATCTATTTCTTTTTCCTCTAAGGGAAGTTTTTCTACAGTCTTATTTATATCTCTTAAAGATAAACTTGGTATGCATTTTAAAGCTTCCTTAGTATCTGGCGTATTTTGTCTTTCTTTTAATTTTATATTATCCTCTATTATTTGATTTAATTCTTCATCACTAAATGTATTTCTTATACTATTTAATCTTTTTAGTTGTTCTTCTTCTTTCTTTTCATTTAACCCCTTAACTGGACTTAAAGAAATAAAAGAACTATGTGTATTATCTAGGAAATATTTTTTTATAAAACCTTCAAAATAATCTGTTGTCAATGCTGTTTTTATTTTTTCTAATATTACTTCATACTCAAGATATAATAATGGATCACCATCATAAAGCCAACTATCCATTATCTTTAAGTAATGTATAAGACCTTCTGGATATGAACCGTAGTCTCCTTCTCTAAGTTCAAACTCTACTCTATTTATAGCGGCTTCTACAAGTTCTTTATCTATTCCATTTTTAACTAAAGATTTTAAAGTATTAAATACTGTTTCTTTAAATTTTTCTTCTAATCCTTCATTAGCGTTTTTTACTAATATGGTGAATATAGGTTGTTTCATACTTGATGAAAAATCTCCTGATACTGCCTTTCCTACATTATTTTCTATTAGTGCTTTCTTTATAGGAGCTGCTGTACTTCCTACTAAAAGATAAGATAAAACTTCAAAAACAAAATAATTTTCTAAGTTTGGCTCACTTCCTATAGCAAAATTTAAACTATAATATGTTTTTCCCTCTAAAGATTCATTATTTGCTATACCAAAATGTATTCTCTCCTCTTTCATAGCTTTAAAAGGTTCTTGTACAGTTATTTGTGAATCTATATTTTTTTTATTAAAATCTTTTAAATAATTATTTATAAAATCTAATTCTTTCTCAGTATCACCATTTCCATATAAAAATATATAAGAATTTGAAGGATGATAATAAGTTTTATGAAAATCTAAAAACTCTTCATAAGTTAAATTTGGAATTTCTTCTGGATCTCCTCCTGAGGATAAGCTATAACAAGTATCCGGATATAGTGTACTTGGTATTTTTCTAAAAAGTAAAGAATCTGGAGAAGAGTAAGCACCCTTCATTTCATTATATACAACTCCATTTACTTTTAGGTCTTTTCCTCTTCCTTCAGCTTCATAATGCCAACCTTCTTGCATAAATATTTCTCTATACTTATATATATTAGGATATAAAACCCCATCTAAATATACATCCATTAAATTAAAAAAATCTTTTTCATTTCTTGAGGCTACAGGATATATTGTTTTATCAGGATAAGTCATTGCATTTAAAAATGTATTTAAAGAACCTTTTAAAAGTTCAACAAAAGGTTCCTTTGTATCAAATTTTCTTGACCCACAAAGAACTGAATGCTCTAAAATATGTGGAAGTCCAGTGCTATTTTTAGGTGGTGTTCTAAATCCAATTGAAAAAACCTTATTGTCATCCTCATTAACTAATTTTATTAATTTTGCCCCACTTTTATTATGATTAAATATTAAGGCCTTAGCATTAATATCCTTTATATCCTTTATACTTAAAAGTTTAAATCCTTTATATTCATTATTTTCTTTAAAATTCATATTTCACACTCCTTAGAACTAATTTTCATTAATATACTTTAAATTATTCTCATTTTTTAATAAATTAATTATTTTTGTACTTGCTATAATAAATTTTACCATAACTAATGATTTTCTTAAATGAAAATATATTTTCTGTAAATATAATGGCTATTTCTATATAATTATTATAGGTTATTTATATCTAGTACTTTTTATGCTATACTTTAAAATCATAATATTATTTTTTGAAAGGATAAATTATTTATGAGCAAAACTACTTTTAAAGGAAGTGTAATGCTAAATCCAGTTCCTGTTGTTTTAATAGCTTCTAAAAACAATGAAGGACTTTCTAATATTTTTACAGTAGCATGGACTGGAACTATTTGCACTAACCCTCCTATGCTATCCATTTCTATAAGGAAAAATCGTTTATCTTATGAGTATATAAATGAAACAAAAGAATTTACTCTTAATATACCAAGTTACTCTTTAGTAAAAGAAACTGACTTTTGTGGAGTAAAATCTGGAAGAGATATTGATAAAATAAAAGAACTAAATCTTACAATGAAAGAAAGCAGTAATATAAAAGCTCCTTACATAAATGAATGTCCCATTTCCCTAGAGTGTAAAGTAAAGAGTGTAATAGAACTTGGCACCCATGACTTATTTATGGCAGAGGTTTTATCTTCTCACATAGATGATTCTCTTATAGATGAAAGTGGTAAGATTCACTTTGAAAAAGCTAACCTTATGTGCTACTGCCATGGTGAATATTATCCTATGGCAAAAGATGCTATTGGTAAGTTTGGTTTTTCTGTTGTTAAAAATAAGAACTTAAAATCTAAGTATAATATTTATGAAGAAAATTTTAAAAACCTAACTAAAAAAAATAGTTCTTCTAATATTAATAAAAAAAGCACTAAAAAGAAAAAATATATAAAAAAATAATTATATAAAAAAATAATTATATAAAAAATATTCATATACTGCATCATATATAGTATATGAATATTTCTAATTTTTATATAATTAATTATCAAGATTTATTTTAATTACATAGTTCATAAATATCTGAAAATTCTATGTTTATTTTTTCTATTATTTCTTTTTCGTTTCCCCTTATAATATTTTTTCTCTTAATCTCCTTATCAGGAATTTTCACATTAGGTAATCTCACTATAAACTCAGTTCCATTTTTATATTCTTTATTTATTTCTATAGTTCCGCTGTGGAATTCTATTAAAGACTTAACAAGGGCTAATCCTATTCCACTCCCCTCTTTTTTTCTATTTAAAGATTTATCTCCTTGTACAAATCTATCAAAAATTATATTTTTAAATTCATCTTGAATTCCAATTCCATTATCTCTAATCTTTATAGTTACCCACCTAGCATCACTATCTATCTCTACTAAAATCTTACCATTTTTCTCTGTAAATTTTATTGCATTAGATAAAAGATTTAATATTATTCTCTCTATACTATCTGCATCACACTTTATCTCTATTTCTTCTATAAATGTATCAAACACTATATTTATATTATTATTATGAACATAAGGTACAACCGATAAAACTATATTTTCTACTAGATTTACAATATCATAATTTGAAAATTCTAAATTCATAAAGCCTGAATCTATTTTTGTAATATCAACTAGATTATTAACAAGCCTTAACATTCTATGACAATTTTGTTTTATATTTTCTCTATATTTATCATAAGATTCTAAAAATGCAAAGAAACTTTGTTCTTTTTTCATATCTAGAAGCTGAAGGCATGAATATATTATATTTATTGGTGTTTTAAATTCATGAGATATATTTGCAAAAAATTGATTTCTTATATTTTCTGTTTCCTTTATGGCATTATATTCTCTATTAATACTATCAAGTTTATTTATAATCTCACAATCTCTAGCCACTATAACCTTTCCTAAAGCACTATTATTGTTATCTAATATATTAGTAACTACAGCTTGGGTTTTTAATATCTCTCCATTTCTACATCTTAATTCATAATTAACAAATGCTATATTTTCCTCATTACTTTGTATTTTGTTTTCTATAGATGTATACCTTATTATTTTTTCATACTTTACTCCTATAATATTTTCTTTTTTATATCCAAGTTT
>CAUWNL010000136.1:0-6660 GCA_963559995.1 uncultured Sarcina sp. | reverse complement strand
GAATCAAGTCAGGTGAAAAGCCTTGCTAAGAAATTATTAATTAGGGATATTCCATTTATTTCAATAACTCAGCTTAAGACAAATGACCTTGCAAGATTAAGTAATGAAAGTATTTATATAAATACTAAGACAGTTAATATAGAAAATAATATGACTTATAACTCAACTAATTTATTTTTTGTATTTGTAGAACTATTTTTCTTAAAGTATATGAATTATAAAAATGCTATTGAAAGAGAGAAGGATAGTTAAAGGTTTTGTGGCATTAAATCGTTTTAAACTTTTATAAAAAAGTAATCATTTAAATATAGATAAGATATGATATAAAAATAAGGGGTATATGAAAAATCATATATCCCTTATATAAATTTTAAGCTAAAAGATAAAAATAGCCTAAAACTAATATTCCAAGGATTATTCTATAATAACCAAAAAATTTAAAGTCATGCTTTTTAATATAATCCATAAGGAATTTAATTGCAATAACAGATACGATAAAAGCAACTATACATCCTGTAAGTAAAACACCCCATTCAAGTGCACTAAAAGCAAAACCTGCTTTAACAAGTTTTAATGCGCTAGCACCAAGCATAGTTGGAACTGCTAGGAAAAATGAAAATTCTGCTGCAACGAATCTTGATGTTCCAAGTAAGATAGCTCCAATTATTGTAGAACCAGACCTTGATGTTCCAGGGATTAAAGCTAATATTTGAAAACATCCTATAAAAATAGCTGTTTTATAAGTTAATTGAGAGAAGGTTTCTATTTTTGGTTTTTTATGTCTACTTTCTAAAACTATGAAAATTACGCCATATATTATAAGCATTAAAGCAACAGTTATAGGATTAAAAAACATTTCTTCTATTTTATCATCAAATAAAAGTCCAATTACGCCAGAAGGGATAACTGCTATTATAACTTTAAGCCAAAGGCTTATGGTATCTTCCTTTTGTATCTTTGTCTTTGATGAATCAAAAGGATTTAATTTTTTAAAATATAAAAATAAAACTGCAAGAATTGATCCAAACTGAATTACAACAAAAAATGTGCTGACAAATACTTGAGAAAAGTCAAGTTTTACAAATTCGTCAACTAATATCATATGGCCTGTACTACTTACAGGAAGCCATTCAGTGATGCCTTGTACAATTCCTAAAATTATGGCTTTAATAATCTCCATAAATTCCATTTGTATACCTCCAAATTTTCCTAATATGTTAATAAGTATGCAAATATAATTATATATATAATATAGAATTAATGGAATAATTTAATATAAAAGTTAACAATAAGTACATATTATATAATTGATTTTGCAATAAAACAGAAGGCATTATTAATAATAATTATAATTAAAAGATTAGTGATATTAAAAATAAGCAAAGTTGCACATATAAAAAAATCGTTCTATAATGAACAATAGATATATAATTTATTATACTTTGAATTAATATTAAGAAAAGGTGGAGAAAAAATGATAAGTGAAAATATGAAATGGGTAAATAAAACTAGAATCGAAAAAACAATAAAAGCTTTAAATGAAAATGGAATGGAGGCTTGTTTAGTTTCTGATAAAGCAAGTCTTATAAATAAAATTGATGAAATATTAAAAGAAGGAAGCTCTGTGACCTTAGGAGGGTCTATGACTGCTTTTGAAGCTGGAGTTGTGGAACATTTAAAAAGTGGAAGATTTGAGTATTTTGATAGATATAAAGAGAATATAACTAGTGAAGAGAGAAAAGAAGTATATAGAAAAGCTTTTTCCTGTGATGGATACATAACAAGTTCTAATGCTATAACAGAAGATGGATGGCTTTATAACGTAGATGGTATGGGAAACAGAGTTGCAGCTATGCTTTATGGTCCAGATAAGGTTATAGTAATTGCTGGAGTTAATAAAATAGTCAAAGACTTAAATGAAGCAATATCTAGAGTTGAAAGAGTTGCAGCACCAGCTAATGGAAAAAGATTAAATACAAAAACACCTTGTGCAAAGGTTGGGTACTGCATGGATTGTAAAAGCTCTGAAAGAATGTGTAGAGAATATACTGTTATTAAAAGACCAATCCCAGGAAGAATTCATGTTATATTTTTAAATGAAGAATTAGGATATTAAAGGTTCACTAAACATTTAAAGGCTTAATATATTATTAATATATTAAATTTTTATTTAGGTGATATTATGTATTCAGATATAGAACTTTTAAATATTGCAATTAATTTTTTACCTTTAGGTGCTAGTATTGTTTCTGTTGATATGATAAATAATTCATATATGAGAGGAAATAGTAAAAATAATTTAATCACTAAATATACACATAATAATAATGATTATACATTGATCTTGGAGAATGATAATGATTATTGGACTGTTAAGGGAATATATAATGAATTTTTAGAAAGAATTTAGGGTTGAATAAATTTTTAAGAGGTAGTATAATTATAATACATTAAAATTAAATAATTAATGAATAAGTCTTTTATCAAGAATGGTGGAGGGACTGGCCCTGTGAAACCTAGCAACAGCCAATAATCGTATTGGAATTGTGCTAAATCCTGCAAGAATATTTTCTTGAGAGATGAGAGAGAATTTAGTTAAACTAGTTAATAATTTTCAGTTAAAATATAAACTATTTCTTTGTTGTCTTGCAAAGAAATAGTTTTTTTGCGTTTATTTAAAAATATAATTTTGTAATCATATATCTTTTTAAAAATGGATTGTTCTAAAGATTAGACTTAAAACTTAACAAAAGAGGAGGTTTTTTTATTTTGGATAATAAAAAGAGGCTTTCAATGTTTGGGTTTTTATTTATAACAGGTTCAATCCTTGTAGAGTTATATGAATATCCAACATTTGCAACATCAGGCTTTAACGCTGTATTTTATTTATTGGCTGGGGGGCTTTTATGGTTTTTACCAGTTGTATTATGTGCAGCAGAAATGGCAACTGTTGAGGGCTGGAGTGATGGTGGGGTTTTTACTTGGACTAAAAACACTCTAGGAGAAAAATGGGGTTTCGCTCATATATTCTTCCAGTTTGTTGTTTTTACAATAGGTGCAGTAACAATGATATATTACGTTGTAGGTGCAATAGCGTATGTAACAGGGTGGACAGCATTAAACTCAGACCCAACACTTAAATTTTTAGCAGTAATTATAATTTTCTGGGCTGTGACTTTTGTTCAATTAAGTGGAATAAGAAATACAGCAAAAATAGCTAGAATTGGATTTATTGGTGGTGTTTTAATACCAGCACTTATTTTATTTGTTTTATCAGCAGTGTACATATTCTCAGGAAATCCAATTGATATAACTATAAGCGCAAAGACATTTTGGCCAGATTTTAGTAACATAAATTCATTAGTTGTACTAGTATCATTTATGTTATCTTATATGGCAGTTGAGGTTTCAGCAACTCACGTAAATGATATGAGAAATCCTAAAAGAGATTACCCAATAGCAGTAATTATTTTATTATTCTTAGCAATAATATTAAATACAATAGGGGCTATATCAGTAGGTGCAGTTGTTCCACAATCACTTCTTAGTTTAAATGAAGGTGTGTTCCAAACTTTTGCATTACTTGTTAATCATTTTGGGCATTTTTCATGGCTTGTAGATATTATAGTAGTTTTTTTAGCTATTGGTTCTATTGCAGAGGTTAGTTCTTGGATTGTAGGTCCAACTAGAGGTCTTTCAGTTGCAGGGGAATATGGAATATTTCCTAGAGAATTAGCTAAAAGAAATAAAAATGATGTAGCACCAAGACTTTTAATCATTCAAGGAATTGTTGTTACAATGTGGGCAGCAGTTTTAACTTTTGGTGGTGGAAGTTCTAATGTTTCATTCTTTATGGCAATGACATTAACAGTTATAGTTTATCTTGCTGCATATTTTCTATTCTTCTTAGCATATATTAAACTTGTACTTAAGAAAAAAGAGTTAAAAAGAGCTTATGAAATACCAGGAGGAACAGTTGTAAAACTTACTTTAGCAATAATAGGTTTTATATTTTCAATAATAGCTTTTGCTATATCTTTCTTGCCACCATCAGGACTTGCAAGTAGTAACATAGGGGAATACACAACAATATTAATTGTATGTTTTGGGATAACTATGGTTTTACCTTTTATAATTTATTATGTGTTTAAAGGTAGAAAAGAAAAAGTAACTTCAAGCTCTAGAAAAATTGAGGTTAATTAAACTAAAAATATTATTTAAATTATTTATATTAACTTTTAATTATAAAAATTTTGATATAACGCTAATTAATATATAAAAATAAGTAGTAACAAAAATATACTTTTTAAATACTATAAAAGTATGATTTGAATTTTAAAATGAAATAAAAAATCTTTTATCAAGAATGGTGGAGGGACTGGCCCTATGAAACCTAGCAACAGCTAATAGGTATCTATTGGAATTGTGCTAAATCCTGCAAGAATTTATTTTCTTGAAAGATAAGAGTAGTTTATAAATATAGAAAATTAGAGATTAAACTATTTCTTTATCTTTTTTGATGGAGAAATAGTTTTTTTATTTATCTAAAGTCAATATTGTGCTAAAGCAAATTATCTTTAAAATTTAAAGATATCAGATTAAACAAAATACTAGAAATACAATAAATTTAGAAGAATTTAATGGAGGTTTTTATGAAAAAAGTTAATATAGCACTTTTAGGTTTTGGAAATGTTGGGAAAGGTGTTTGGAGAATTTTAAATGCCAATAAAGAAGATATATGTGAGAGATATGGTTATGAGATAGAAGTAAAAAAAATTCTAGTTAAAGATTTAAATAAAATAAGAGAGATAAAACTTCAAGATGGAATTTTAACTGATAATTTTTGCGATATTTTAAATAATGAATCAATAGATATAGTAGTTGAGGTAATTGGAGGAGAGTTTCCAGCATTAGAATATGTTCTAGAGGCTATGAAGAGAAAAAAACATATAGTTACAGCTAATAAGCTTTGTATAGCAAAACATAGAGAGATTCTTTTAAAAACCTCTTTAGAAGAAAATGTGTTTTTATATTATGAGGCAAGCGTTGGCGGTGGAATACCAATTATAAAGCAAATAAATGAAAGTTTAGTATCAAATAAAATAGAAAAAATTACAGGAATATTAAATGGCACAACTAATTATGTTTTAACTAAAATGGATGAGGAAAATATGAGTTTTGAAGAAGCTTTAAATATTGCTAAGGAAAAAGGGTTTGCAGAAGTTGATTCAAGTAGTGACATAGAAGGGTATGATTCTTTATACAAACTAGCTATAATGTCATCTCTTTGTTTTAAAACATCAGTTAATCCAAAGTATATTTTAAGAGAAGGTATAGAAAACATTAAAAAAGAGGATATAGAATATGCTAGGAGTTTAGGGTTTACTATAAAGCTTTTAGCAGTAGCTTCTTTAACTGATGACAATATTGAAGCTAGAGTTAGACCGTGCTTTATTTCTAGGGAAAATCAATTTGCAACAGTAAAGGATTCGTTTAATGCCATTTCTATAAAAGGAGATGCCGTGGGAGAAGTTATAACTTATGGGCAAGGGGCAGGTTCTATGCCAACTGGAAGTGCTGTTGTTTCAGATATTCTTTCAATACTTAGAAATGATTTAAATTATAAAAGTGTGAATCATTATAAAGGATTAAAAAACGAACTTTTTGTAGCAAATAGTGATGTAGAGAGTGAGTTTTATATAAGGATTAATCAAGATAACAATGAAAATATTATAAAAGAGTTTAATGAAGAATTTTTAAGTAGCAATATAAAATTATCTTTAGTTACCAAGGATAAAGATAATTTAATTATTATAACTAAAAAGTGTAATGAAAATATCCTTAGGAATTTAATTAATAGGGTTAAAAATAATTTATCTGTTAATTTTAATGTGAATATTATAAAAATAGAAAATTTTAAGTAATGAGCATTATAAATTTTATACACTATATAGAATTTAATTAAAATAAAAATTTATTTTAATTAAGAATGGACTTTAATAAGAATTAAAATTTAGTTATTAAAAAATTATTTTGTTTTTATATAAATTAATATGGTATTAGGACATATATAAAATAAAAAAATAAGGTATTGGGGGAATTAATAATGAATAAAGAAAACTTACAAAAAGAAACATTATGTATAAAGGGAGGATATAATGGTGAGACGTTAAATTCAGTAACTCTTCCTATAATTCAAAGCACATCCTATAGATTTGATACTGCAGAGCAAGTGGCTAACCTTTTTGATTTGAAAGAAAATGGACATATATATTCTAGAATAAGTAATCCAACATTGGCCTCTTTAGAAGAAAAGTTAACAACTCTTGAAGGGGGAGTTGGTGCAGTTTGTGTTTCATCTGGTCAATCAGCAGTTCTTTTAGCAGTTTTAAATATTTGTAAAAGCGGTGACCACGTAGTTTCAGTTTCAAGTGTTTATGGTGGAACTTTTAACTTGTTTAATGTAACTTTAAAAACCTTTGGAATAGAAACAACTTTTGTTAGTCCTGATGCTAGTGAAGAGGAGATTTTAAGTAAGGTTCAAGATAACACTAAGCTTATTTTTGGTGAAACTATAGGAAATCCAAGTCTTAATATTTTTGATTTTGGCTATGTTAGCTATCTTCGTGATAGATATGACATAAAAACAACCACGCCTTA
>CAUWNL010000135.1:0-6672 GCA_963559995.1 uncultured Sarcina sp. | reverse complement strand
ATCCCAATTATCATAGTTTTCATCAAATCTATAATAGTGAAGATTTAATTTAACATTTTGAAAATCTCTATTTAAATCTTTTATTTCATATATATTAGGAGTTTTAACCTCTTCCCTAGCATCTTTGTATTCTACTTTTGAACTAGTTTCTTCATTTTCGGAATCGTTCTCGTTTTTATGTGTATCTTCATCTATATAATATTCATTCTCTGTATCACTAATCTTATTATCTTCCTCATTAAGTTCAATATCACCACTTTCTAATGCATTTTTAACCATTGTGGTGTTTTCTAAGTTCATATTTTCATTATCTACAATATTATTATTTTCAGTATTTATATTACTATCTAAACTTGCACTCTCATTGCTATCTATGATGTTATTAGCTTCTAAGAAAACCTCATTATCTATATCATTAGATAAATTCATATCATTGTTAATATTATTAGCTTTTTCTGATAATTCTTTGTAAGTTATAATTACCTCTTTATCACCACTATTTAAATCTATTAATATATCTCCAGTATAGTTTATAGCCCAATCATTTCCTTGAACACTTTTACGTGCTATAATTCCTAATTTTTCTGCGCTTTTAGTGGTTTCTACTACTGCAAATTTTCCATCTCCATCTTCACCTATAAAGTCAACTCGTCTGCCATCTTTATTAAGTTCCCAAACCCAAAAGTTCCATCCCTCATAGTCATTATTTTCAATATTAAACCTTAGTTTAATATAAACTTTTTCATCACTTTTTCCTTCAGCTAGAGCTAGTAAAGGTGTTTGTATAAAAGTGAATATAAACACAAAGCTTAATATAATAGAAAAATTTCTTTTTAATTTTCCCATAAGTATCCTCCTTTATGAAATTATTTACATTTTAATATTATAGCTTTTTTAGAATTTTTTCAATATATTTTTGTAATCTTGTTAAAATATAGAATAATATTATTTTTGTATAATTTTATTTATTGGATATACTAATTAAAAGAAATACTAAAATTCTATAATAATAAATTAATTTATAAGTATTTACAACATCGCTTTAGCGTGATAAACTAATATAGTAATTTAAATTTGAAATATTTTATTTTTATATAAAGGATGGTTATACACATGGAAAATAAAAGTCTTAAAAAGGATATAGGTCTCTTTATAGCAACAGCCTTAGTTGCTGGAAATATGATGGGTTCTGGTATATTTATGTTACCTTCAACTCTAGCTGCAACATCTGGTCCTGGATCAACACTTTTAGCCTGGATTATAACAGGAGTTGGTTCTATATTTCTAGCCTTATCTTTTGCTAAATTAGGATCTAAAATACCTAAAACTGGTGGCCCTTATGAATACTCAAAACTTGCATTTGGAGATTTTATGGGATTTATGAATGCTTGGCTATATTGGAACGGTTGTTGGATTGCAAACGCCGCCGTTATCATAACAGTTACAAGCTACTCAACTGTTATATTCCCAGCCCTTGGCGTTAACCATCTTTATTCATTTTTATTTAGTTCTGCAGTACTTTGGGGTGCTACTATCCTCAATATATTTGGAGTTAGAAAAGCTGGACAAACTCAAAGTATTATAACAGTAGTTGAGATATTACTTTTTGTATTCTTTATAATAATTGCTGCTATGCACTTTAATTCAGGAAATATTACTCCAATTTTCCCAAAGGGTAAAGGAATTAGCACAATATCATCAGCTGCAACTTTAACACTTTGGGCATTTATAGGTCTTGAATCAGCTTCTGTTAATGCTGGTGAAATTAAAAATCCTGAGAAAAATGTTAAAAGAAGTACTATACTTGGTATAATAATAGCACTTATTTTATATCTTTTAGTAAACTTCTTTGCTATGGGTGCAATGAGTCAAAGTGCACTAGCTCAAAGCTCATCACCAATTTCTGATATACTTGCTAAGTATCTTGGAAGCAATGTAATCACAATAATTACAATCATTGCAGTAGTTAGTGTAATTGGAACAGCTGTTGGTTGGATTTTATCAACTGCAAGAATATCTTTTGCAGCTGCTCAAGATAAAGTTTTCCCTGAAGTATTTGGAAAAGTACACCCAAAGTTTAAAACTCCATATATGTCACTTATAATAAGTGGGGTTTTAGTTAATATACTTCTTTTAATGAATTATACAAAATCATTTACTTCAGCATTTAATTTTGTAGTAGTTCTTGCAACACTTTCTTATTTACCAGTTTATGCATCAACTGCTGCTGCTGAAATAATGCTTTTAACAAAACGTGATAAAAACTTTAATATTGGTAGATTTATAAAATCTTCTATAATTCCTCTTTTAGGATTTATATATGCTGCTTGGACAATATATGGTTCCGGTGCAAATACTGTTCTTTGGGGATTTATACTAATTCTTGCAGGGGTACCTTTCTACCTTTATATGAAGCATAGAAATCCTGAAAAAATGATGAAAATTAGGCAAGATAATCAATTAGAATAATATATACTAAACAAAAATAGATGGTTATATTTATATAACCATCTATTTTTTTATCCATTTAATTTTTTTATGCTATCTATTAATTATTATTATTGGCAATCATTAATTTTTTAGATTATAATTATTTTTGTCATAAAAAATTTTTATGATTAATAAATTAAATTCATTTAAAATTTCTTAAACATAAAAACTAAAGAAAGGATACTCCTATGGAAATATTTTTATTTATACTATTACATAATATCGTCCCTATATTTGTAGTGATACTCGTTGGATTTATAATGGGGAAAAAATTTAATTTAGACATAAAAACTTTAAGCAAATTAAACTTTTATGTCTTTGTACCAAGTTTTATCTTTACTAAACTATATTCATCAGATATTCCCTTTAAGATGATAAATGTAGTTATGATAGTTGGATTATTATTTTTATGGAATGTACTAGTTCCAATCTTTATAGCAAAAGTAAGAGGACACGAGAAAGATTTTGCTAGCGTTCTTACAAATACAATGGCGCTTTTTAATAGTGGTAATATAGGTATTCCACTTATAACATTAGTATTTAGTAGTGCACCTTTTGTTATTGCCGGCAAAACACCTTATTTAGCTTTTGCTCTAACTTGCCAAATAATGATTATGGCATTCCAAACAATTATGAGTAACACTTTAGGATTTATAATCGTTGGGCGAGCTCATGTTGATTTAAAAACATCTATAATTAATGTATTAAAAATGCCTGCAATTTACGCAATTATTTTAGCTTTTGCATTAAAGTTTGTTCCTTATAATTTTGAACAACTACCAGCTTGGCCAGCCTTTACATATATGAGTGAGGGGCTAATTCCTATAGCGCTTTTAACTCTAGGTATACAGCTTACAAAAACTAAATTTAAGTTAGGTCACGTAGATGTTTATATATCAAACTTCTTTAGACTTATAGTAAGCCCTTTAGTAGTTTTATGCTTAGTTTATTTATTTCATATAGATGGAATCATGGCACAAGTATTAATTATAGGTACTTCAGCTCCTACCGCTGTAAATGCAGCACTTATTGCTGTTGAATATGACAGTCATGCAGATTTTGCATCACAGACTGTTCTATCTTCAACAGTATTGTGTTCAATAACTCTAGTATTCATAATATATATAGCAAGAATTTTATTCCCTGTATAAAAATTTATCAGGATATAATATTTTATAAATTATACTAAAATCAAATTAACATTAACTAAAAGCAGGATAGGTAAAATATACCTATCCTATTTTTATTACATTTCTAAGTTACAACTCATTCATTTTATTTATGTTTTTAATAATTATTTATATTTGTTTTTATAAATAAGTAGTATTATACTTTTTATGTCAACAATACATTAATGATTTATATAATATTATTTCACTGTTAATTATAGATATACTATAACAGTTATAGAAAGGACTTAACCTATATGGAGATATTTTTATTTATATTATTACATAATATTTTACCTATATTCGTAGTTATTATTGTAGGATTTATCTTAGGTAAAAAATTTAAACTTGATGTTAAAACCCTTAGCAAATTAAACTTTTATGTATTTGTTCCTAGCTTTATATTTACTGATTTATACAAATCAGATATTTCTTTCAAACTAATGGATGTAGTTTTAGTAACTGCTTTAGTGTTTATATGGAATCTAATTATACCTTTTATCATTTCTAAAGTCAGAAAGCATGATAGAGATTTTGTTGGTGCTATGGCAAATTCTATATGTCTTTTTAATAGCGGTAACATAGGAATTCCCTTAGTTACTTTAGTATTTAGTAGTGCACCATTTGTTATAGATGGAAAAACTCCTTATTTAACTTTAGCATTAACTTGCCAAATACTTATTATGACTTTCCAAACTATTATGAGTAATACTTTAGGATTTATAAATGCAGGAAGAGCTACAGTTGACTTAAAAACTGCTATTATTAGAGTACTAAAAATGCCTGCAATATATGCAATTGCTTTAGCTTTTCTATTAAAGCTTGTGCCATATAACCTGATAAATATTCCTGTATGGCCATCTCTTACATATATGGGTGATGCCTTAATTCCTGTAGCACTTATAACACTTGGAATTCAACTTTCTAAAACAAAATTTAAATTATCAAATCCTGATGTTTATATTTCAAACTTTTTTAGGCTTATAATAAGCCCATGTGTAGCTTTAATATTAATTTATATATTAGGTATCCATGGTGTTATGGGTGAGGTTTTAATAATAGTACTATCAGGGCCTACTGCCGTTAATGCAGCACTCATTGCAGTTGAGTACGACAATCATCCACATTTTGTTTCTCAGTCTGTATTTACATCAACACTTCTTTGTAGTGTAACTATGACCTTTGCAATCTATATAGCAAGAATACTGTTCCCAGTATAATTAAATTTTAAATAGGATATGTTTCCAAGTAGCCTTATACTTTAAACATATCCTTATTATTTATTTTCTTCTAGCAAAATCTACAAATCTAAACCTATCTGGTCTATGCCTTGACTCTGTGTATTGGAAAAGGCTTCCATTTTCTAAATAAGTAAAACTTTTTACAACAACTATAGTATCATATCCATTTACATCTAAATATTTTCTATCCTCTTCTGTTACTCTAGATACTGTTATTTCTTTCTTTGCAAAAGCTATTTTTATACCTAAAATATTTTCTATATAATTATATATAGAATCCTCACAAATTTCCTTTGTAAGATTCTCTACAAACTCTTTATTTATATAATCTTTATCTAAAATAATTTTTTCATTTCCTATTTTTCTAACTCTAAATATTTCCCATATCTCATCATTTTCACTACAATTTAATTTTTTCTTAATAGGAGAATCTTTTTTTGCTGTTTCAAATCTTTCTACAATAGTTTCAACTTTAAGATTCATTTTTTCTGATAATTCTTTAAAGCTTACAACCCCTGATACTGGAAAATTAAATTTATTAACATCTAAAACGAAAGATCCCTTCCCCTTTGCCTTATGAATATACCCATTTTGCTCTAAAAGATTTAATGATTTTCTTATTGTATCCCTTGATACACTATACATATCCATATACTCAGATTCTGAAGGTAATTTTTCATTAGGTACTAATTCTCCATTTTCTATCTTTGTCATAATATCACTATATATATTAAAATATTTACTCTCCATAAAATTTATCCTCCAAAATTTTATATTAAATAATAAATAAGCTACTAAATCAAAATTAATAATCTAGCAGCTTATTTAATCACAATAATATTATATAATATTTTAATTCTAAAATCTATTTAATAAGTTTATATACAACTGATTCGTAAGGTCTCATAATAAACTCTCTAAAATTCTTTGAACTATCCCTATAATTTGAAATTAATATTTTCCCCTTGTATAAATTTAATTCTTCTAAAACTTCTTTAGGAAGGCTAAATTCACACTCTTCTCCATAATAATTATTTATAACTAATATTTTTTCATCTTTATAATTTCTAATATAGGCAAATATTTTTTTATGCTCTTTTAAAATCATATTAAAATCACCATAAGCTATTACATCTTCTTCTTTTCTCAAAGCAATTAACTTTTTATAATGGTTCAAAACAGAATCTTTATCTTCTAAGGACTTTCTTACATTTATATCTTTATAATTCTTTGAAATCTCCATCCAAGGTTTTCTACTTGAAAATCCCGCATTTGATGAATCATCCCATTGAACTGGTGTTCTAGAATTATCTCTTGATTTACTTTGAAGAATTTTTATTATATCATCTTCTTTTTTTCCATTATTTTTTAATATATTATAATAATTTATTGATTCCACATCTTTATATTTATCTATACTGTCATAGTAAGGGTTTGTCATTGCTATCTCTTCCCCTTGATATATATATGGGGTTCCTCTTAACATATGAATAGTTGTTGCTAGCATCTTTGCTGATTCTTTAAGGTAATTTTTATCATCACCAAACCTTGAAACTATTCTTGGTTGATCATGATTGCACCAAAACACTGCATTCCAACCATTTCCTTCTTCCATGCCTTTTTGCCAGTCATCAAATAATTTCTTTAATTCTTGAAAATCAAATTCTTTTAGTGTCCATTTATCTCCATTCTCATAATCCACTTTTAAATGATGAAAATTAAATACCATAGATAATTCCTTTTCATTACTATTTGAATACTTTATACAGTTA
>CAUWNL010000134.1:0-6869 GCA_963559995.1 uncultured Sarcina sp. | reverse complement strand
TTTAAGTTATAAAATAAGTAATTCATTTGATATATACTTATAATTAGCTACTCCTTAAAATTAAAATTTACTCCCTTATCTAGGACTCTAAAAATAATTATATATATAAATTCTATAATTAAATTAATATTTACTATCTAATAAATATACAATTATTAATGAATAATTTAATTTTAAATAAAGCTCTGCCATACTATATTTTTTTCTATTAATATTTCTATTTTATGTAAATTAATACTAATATAAAACTTTAAAAATATAAGAATTTAGGTCGAAAAATAACGTCATTGTAAGAATATTAACTACAATCTTAGAATTTTAAAACTTCAATATGTTGTATATCTGAAAAAATAATAGTACAATATCCTGTGTCTTAAGAAAACACTAATTTAAATTTAAATATTATTCTATTTTAGATATCTAAAATTCAAATAAATATAAGTCTAGGAGTGGTTTTGTGGAAGTTATTAAAAGGGACGGAAGTACAGTAGATTTTAATAAGGGAAAAATTAAAGAAGCTATATCAAAAGCTATGAAAAATGGAAGTGGAATTTATGTTCCAAAGGTAGCAGAACTTATAGCAAATGATACAGAAAAGCACTTTAACAACCAACAGAAAATCTGTACTATTTATAATATTGAAAGCTATGTATACGATAGACTTGTTCATTATGGACAAGTAGAAACTGCAAAGGCTTATGAAGGTTTTAGGGCTGTTCAAGAATTTAAAAGGAATACAAATACTACTGATGAGAGTATCTTAAATTTATTAAACAAACAAAATGAAGATGTAATGAATGAAAACTCTAATAAAAATCCAGTGGTTGCAGCAACCCAAAGAGATTTAATTGCTGGAGAAGTTTCTAAAGATATTTCAAGAAGAAGACTTATTCCAGCCTATATAGTTCAAGCTCATGATGAAGGTGCTATTCATTGGCACGATATGGACTATAGTTTATCTCCTATGTTTAACTGTTGCTTAGTTAATCTAGAGGATATGTTCTTAAACGGTACTGTTATTAACGAAAAGTTAGTTGAGGAACCAAAATCTTTTGGAACTGCATGTACTGTTGCAACTCAAATTATAGCTCAAGTTTCATCTAATCAATATGGTGGGCAAAGCATTACTATTAAGCACTTAGCTAAATACCTTAAAGTTACAGAGGAAAAAGCTTTTAATCACTATTTAGAATTATTAGATGATGAAAATTTAGCTAAAAAACTAGCTTTAGATATGAAAATGAAAGAACTTAAAGATGGTATACAAACTATAAGATATCAATTATCAACTTTACAAACAACAAATGGCCAAGCTCCATTCTCTACAATTTACCTTGAAATTGAAGAGGGCCACCCTTATGAAGAAGAAATGGCATTAATTTGTGAGGAAATGATAAAACAAAGGTTAGAGGGGATGAAAAATTATAAAGGTCAAGAAATTGGTGAAGCATTCCCAAAACTTGTATATCTTTTAGATAGTCATAACTGTCTTGAAGGTGGAAAATATGATTATATAACTAAACTTGCTGCAAAATGTACAGTTAAAAGATTAGTTCCTGATTATCAAAGTGCTAAAATAATGAGAGAAAACTATGAAGGAAATGCCTTCCCACCAATGGGTTGTAGGAGCCACCTTTCACCATGGAAGGATAATAACAATAATTATAAATGGTATGGTAGATTTAACCAAGGTGTAGTAAGTCTTAATTTACCTCAAATTGGAATATTATCTGAAGGTGATATGGATTTATTCTGGAAAATATTTGATGAAAGATTAGAACTATGCAAGGAAGCACTTTTAACTAGACACAAAATGCTTCTTGGAATAACTTCTGATGCAAGTCCTATACACTGGCAATATGGGGCAATAGCTAGACTTGAAAAAGGTCAAAAAATAGATGAACTACTTAAAAACGGCTATTCTACTTTATCCCTTGGATATGTTGGAATATGTGAATTAACCTATGCAATGCTTGGAGTTAGTCATACAACAAAACAAGGAGAAAAATTTGCTATAGAAGTAATGAAACATATGACAGATAAATGCAATGAGTGGAAAGATGAAACAGGACTTGGATTTAGTCTATATGGAACTCCTGCTGAAAGCTTAATATATAGATTCTGTAAAATAGATACTGCAAGATTTGGAAAAATAAAAAATGTAACTGATAGATTATATTATACAAACTCTTACCACGTACATGTATGTGAAGAAATTGATGCATTTACAAAACTAAAATTTGAGTCTCAATTCCATGGTATATCTCTTGGCGGATGTATTTCCTATATAGAAGTACCAGATATGAGTAAAAATGTTGAAGCTGTTGAAAGCATAATAAACTTCATATATCATAATGTACAATATGCTGAAATCAACACTAAACCAGATATATGTTATAAGTGTGGATACACTGGTGAAATTCAATTAGATAAAGAAGATTTAACTTGGCACTGCCCGTCTTGTGGAAACACTGACCAAGATGAAATGCAAGTTATGAGAAGAACCTGTGGATATATAGGCACTAATTTCTGGAATAAAGGAAGAACAGCTGAAATAGGTGATAGAGTATTACACCTTTAATATAAAAATAAAAGGGCTTACTAAATTTAAGCCTTTTTATTATGATTAATACTATCTAATAAATGTAGGGGGATAAATGAAATGAATTACGCACAAATTAGAAAACTAGATGTTACTAATGGACCTGATATTAGAACAACTCTTTTTGTAAGCGGCTGTACTCATAATTGTGATGGATGCTTTAATAAAGATCAACAGAATTTTAATTACGGCAATGAATTTACTAAAGAAAAAGAGGATGAATTTATTTCATATACATTAAATCCACATGTTAAAGGTGTTAATATTTTAGGTGGAGAACCTATGCAACAAATTAAAGATGATACTTTATTAAATCTATTAAAAAGAATAAAAAAAGAAACTAATAAACCTATATGGCTTTGGTCAGGATACACCTTTGAAGAAATAATAAATAATCCTAAAAGGTTAGAATTATTAAATGAAGTTGATGTTTTAATAGATGGAAAATTTCAAATTGCTAATAGAAATATTATGTTAAAATATAGAGGCTCTTCTAACCAAAGGGTAATTAACGTCTCTAAATCTCTAAAAGAAAATAAGGTAATTGAACTGTAATATATCTTTGTATAAATTATGGAATAAAAACTAGTTGTAATTTAAAATGTAAAATATAAGTTACAACTAGTTTTTTATATTATTAATTATTGTTTATAAATCCATGATATAGTGAATTATATTTTCTTCCTCTCTTTATTTATCACAATAGAAAATATGCATAAATATACCTCATACACCTTTTACTAATATATAATCATCTAAAATAAATATTAATTACAATGATATATCTTGTATTGCTTTAATATTTATTAATTCTTATTAATCTATAACTAATCCTTATATAAATTATGATATAATTAATTTATAAATAGTAAAAATAATGTAAGAAAGGGGAATTTAGTGGGTATGAACTCTTTTAATATTTCTTCTCACTAAAGATAACTAAATGTTAATTACTGAAAAATTAGAACAATACGATTTTGCTTCCTCAGAAAAAGTTTTAATAGAATATATTCTTAAAAAAAAGGAACTTATTAAAGATAAAACTACTAAAGAAATAGCCAAAGAGACATTTACATCTGCATCTACTTTAGTTCGTATTGCTCAAAAAATAGGGTTTTCTGGTTGGAATGAATTAAAAGAAAGTTATCTACAGGAATTAAAATATTTAAATAGCCATTTTTCTCATATTGATGCCAATATACCTTTTGACAAAGACGACTCACTTGTATCAATAGCTAATAAACTTGCTATCTTAAATACAGAAGCTATTAATGATACCTTATCACTAATTACTCATAATGATTTACAAAACGCTATTAAAATAATTTCTGAGTCTAGCTATATAAGCCTATTTGCAGTTAGCAATAATCTATTAATCTCTCAAGAATTTAAATATAATATGGCAAGAATAAATAAAAGAGTTGAAATCCCAAATCAAGGCGATTTAGATTTTACTTCTTATTTAATAGATAAAAACTCCTGTGCTATTGTAATTTCCTATTCTGGTGAAACAAAAGATCTTATAAAAATAATTAAAACATTAAAGGGCAGAAAAATTAAGATAATTGCAATAACTAGTATTGGTGATAACTCTTTAAGTCTGCAAGCTGATTGTATTCTTAGGATTTGCACTAGAGAAAAACTATATTCTAAAATAGCAACCTTTACAACAACTAACTCAATTCAGTACCTTTTAGATGTTTTATATTCTTGTATATTCGCTTTAGAATATGATAAAAATTTAAATTTACGTATTGAAACATCTAAGTATGTAGAAAGTGGTAGATCTTCTACAGTAAATATTATTAAAGAAAAAGAAGATTAAAGCACTTACTTTAATCTTCTTAAACTTACCTTAAAAATCTAACTATTTACAGAATATAACACTAGTACCTAACTATAAAATTTTACCATTTGATTCTATTACTTTTTTGTACCATTCAAAAGAGTCTTTCTTACTTCTCTTAAGTGTTCCATTTCCCTCATTATCTTTATCTACATAGATAAAGCCATATCTTTTCTTCATTTCTCCTGTTGTAAATGATACTAAATCAATACATCCCCATGGAGTATATCCAATTAAATCAACACCATCTTCATTTACTGCAAGGTCCATGGCTTTAATATGTTTACCTAAATAATCAATTCTATAAGGATCATGACATGTTCCATCCTCTTCCTTAATATCAATTGCTCCAAAACCATTTTCAACTATAAATAATGGTTTTTCATATCTTTCATATAAAGTATTTAGTGCATATCTAAGTCCTGTTGGATCAATTCCCCACCCCCAATCACTAACTTCAATATATGGATTGTCAATTATATGTGATGGGCCTTGAATTGCATCTCCTTTAGATAAATAATCATGCTTAACAGCCTTTGACATATAATAACTAAAACCTATATAATCAACTATTCCATTTGCTAAAATTTCAATATCCTCTTCTTCCATATGGATATTTAAATCTTTTTTCTCCCAATACTTTCTGATATAGTTTGGATAATGTCCCCTACAATGAACATCTAGGAAAGTATAGTTCTTTTGCATTTCATGAACACTCATCATCATATCCTCTGGATTACATGAATATGGATAAACAGGAACAAAGGAACACATACATCCTATTTTAAAATTTGGATTTATTTCATGACCTTTTTTAACAACTAGAGCACTTGCAACTAATTCATTATGAACTACATTGTACATTACTTCTTCTTTATTTTCATATTCACTAAACTTAACTCCAGAGTTTGTCCAACCAAATACATCAACTTCAACATCTTTTTGATTGTTTATCTCGTTAAATGTCATCCAATACTTAACCTTATTTTTATATCTCTCCATTACAGTTTCAGCATATTTAACAAAGAAACCTATAACTTCTCTATTTGTCCAACCACCATAATTCTTAGCTAAATGATATGGCATTTCAAAATGTGATAATGTAATAACAGGTTCTATACCATACTTTAATAGTTCATCAAACATATCATCATAAAATTTTAATCCTTCTTCATTTGGAACTAATTCATCACCTTTTGGGAAAATTCTAGTCCATGCTATTGAAGTTCTAAAACACTTAAATCCCATTTCAGCGAATAACTTAATATCTTCTTTATAATGACTATAAAAATCAATAGCTTCATGATTTGGATAATTATTTCCTTCTATTATTCCATCTGTTATTACTCTTCTCACTCCATGGGCTCCAGCTGTCATAACATCTGCAACACTTATTCCTTTTCCCCCTTTATTCCAGCCACCTTCTAACTGATGAGCAGCAACTGCTCCTCCCCATAAAAATCCTTTATTTAATGCCATAATTATATATCCCCTTTCATTACTAAGACTTAATCTATAAATACTTTTCTCTCTATAACCCAATTTTAATATATATTTTTAAAAATAAAATAACTTTTCCTTATTTTAAAATAACATTTTAAAATAATCTTAAATTTATGTATAAATTTCTAAACGCTGTTTCTTTATATGTTTAAAACAGACCCTAATAATTAAAATCTAATACGTAACTTGTTAACCTTAAAATTTAAGATTATAATATTATTTATAATTAATCTTTTTAGGAGGGCAATTATGAACTTATTATGGAATACAATTCATGTAAATGATTTATACGAATCAATTAAATTTTATGAAAATGTTTTAGGACTTAAGTTATCTAAAAAATTTAATGCAGGTCCTAATCAAATAGCTTTTTTACATGCAGGAAATATACAAATTGAGTTGATTCAATCTGATGAAGATACTAATATTTCTCATGGTCAACACATATCCCTTGGTTTTAGTATTAATTCTGTTGATTCTACAATTAATGAATTAAGTAAAAAAGGTGTAAACATTTATAGTGGTCCATTTAAACCTAACCCTCATGTAAAATTCTTTTTTATTAAAGACCCAAATGGAGTACTTATTCAGCTAGTAGAACAAGTTAAATAAACATAAGAAAGCAGTATCAATAACTTAGATACTGCTTTTTCTGTATATTAATCTTCTAAAGTTTCTATAAGAGTTGCAATTTCTTTTAATGCTACTACTTCATCTTCACCATTTGCTATTATCTTTACTGATGCATCTTTAGATATTCCTAGTGATAATATTCCTATTAAACTTTTAGCATTTCCCACTTTTCCATTAAATTCAAGTCTAACATCTGACTTAAATTCTGATGCCCTTTTACTTATAACTGTTGCTGGTCTAGCATGTAAACCTGTTGAATTTTTAACTACTACTTCTTTTTCTAAC
>CAUWNL010000133.1:0-7006 GCA_963559995.1 uncultured Sarcina sp. | reverse complement strand
CTTTGTTTAACTTACGTGGATCGTTTTGCCTGCGACTGGCATCGACTTTCAACCACAAACCTAGTCTGTAATTTATTATATCAAACTTATAAATTAATGTCTACTTTTTAAAAAGCAATAAATCTTTAAAAGGTAATTAACTTTTTCTAAATAAGATTCTAATTTAAACTTTCTGCAATAACTATAACAGTTAAATCTATATTTTTAATCTTTTTAAGTTTTTTGATGCATTCCTCTATTGTAAATCCTGTAGTAATAACATCATCTATAAGCAATACTTTTTTTCCTATAAGTTTTTTATTATTTATAAGGGAAAAAGCATCTTTTATATTTTCTTCTCTTGCTTTAGCACTTAAAAGTTTTTGTTCTTTAACCTTATTAGTCTTTTTTAAGGATTCAATATATGCAATTTTTTTATTTTCTGATAAATACTTAGCTAAAAATTCACATTGATTAAAACCTCTTTCCTTTAGC
This sequence comes from uncultured Sarcina sp., assembly GCA_963559995.1. Classification (GTDB taxonomy): domain Bacteria; phylum Bacillota; class Clostridia; order Clostridiales; family Clostridiaceae; genus Sarcina. The sequence goes on along the minus strand of CAUWNL010000133.1, from coordinate 6,532 downwards.
TTTCTCCTACTTGAAGGAACACAAGTTACATAATCAAACTCATTACCTATTTCATTAAACTTCTTTAAGATTAACTTCCCTAAATATTCTCCACAATCAAAATTGCTTTTATACTTAAAATCTAATATAAGCTTTTTTATAGAGTAACCATAATAAGAAATACTATACACCTTAATATCATCTATTACTTTTACACTTTTACAATATTCTATTTTATCTTGGCATTCTTTACAAAGCCCTATATCATCTAATTCTTTATTACAATTTAAGCAATTATAGAAACCTGGATATATAATGGACAAAAAACTCTTCTTCAAATAATTTAAACTATTTATAATTCCTCTTTGCATATTATTTTATTATAACTCCTAGCTACTCTTTTAGCCTGATTTATATTATTAGTTTCTTTTTGACATAAAAGTATTACTTCTCTAACTAATTTACTTTCATTAAGTTTTCCACAGGAAAATATTATTTTTTTATAATCAAAAAATTTTTCATCACAAAAATAAAATATTAAATCAAATTCTGTTATATTCTCTATATTATTAATAATATTATTAGTTACTACTATATTTATTTTATCTTTATTTATTATATTATTTATTACAAATCCTTCATCTTTAATTATATTTATATTTTTGTTGCTTCTAAATATTTTTTTATAATAATTAAATATATTAACTGTATACTTATCATTTGGCGTATATATAACTACATTCCTTTTTTCATTTATAAACCAGTTAAAATACTCATAAAGAATCTGGGGCATTGAGTCAAAAAGATTTAATCTTGTTTTAATAATTCTTGGTTCTAAAAAATGTTTTCTATTGTTTAACCCCGCTAAATTAATACTATCCACCTTTTTTAATATATATTCAAAGGAGCATAATATCATCTTTTTACATCTTTTTATTAAAAATGAAGTATACTCTATTACCTCTATAGCACTTTTTTCTGAATAATAACTTAGATCATCAAAAATTATTAAATCATAATGTTCATTTAAAGTGTATACACAATTAAAGGTAATGTAATCAATATTTTTATATTTAATCTCTGTATATTTATAATATTTCTTTACATATAATATTTTTTTATTTCTTAGCAAGTAATCATCTATAAACCTATTTACTATATCTAAGTTATCATAAGGTCTAAAAACTAGATTTATTATCTTACTTCTATCATCTATACACCATTTATTGAATTTCTCAATATTGTCTTTATATAATTCATTAAAATTATTTTTATACCCCATATTTTACCCCTCTTCATATCATTTAAAAGCATTATCAGCTATTATTTCTTCAATTCTAAATCTTAATGACGAATATCTCTCCATGCTTTTAGTATTACTTACCATATAGCTTAATGACTTTATATCACCATTTACAACTACCATTTCCTTAGCTCTTGTTATTCCTGTGTATAATAAGTTTCTATTCATAAGAAGAGGTGAACCCATATAACTTGGCATTATGACAACTTTAAATTCACTTCCCTGGCTTTTATGTATTGTTATTGCATATGCAAGTTCTAATTCATCTAGATAAATAAAATCATATATAACACGTCTTTCATCATCATATATAACATGCACTTGTTTTTCTCTTAAGTCAATTCTTTCTATAAATCCCATATCACCATTAAATACTCCAGTACCCCTCAATTCACCTTTACCTGCTATGCGTTCCCATTTTAGTTGATAATTATTTTTAATTTGCATAACCTTATCACCTTCTCTGAAAACAAAATCTCTAAATTCCTTCTCATTTTTATTATTATTTTCAGGATTTAATATATCTTGAAGATTAGAGTTTAAATTATTCACTCCTAATATTCCTCTTCTCATAGGTGTTAAAACTTGGATATCTTTTAGTTTATCCCAATTCTTATTAAACCTAGGAAGTCTATAATTTACAAGTTGTTTTATTGTATTTAATATTTTTTCTTGAATATTTTCCCTTAAAAAATAAAAATCACTGTTTTTATCATTTAATATAGGCATTTCACCTTTATTAATCCTATGAGCATTTACAACAATCATACTCTCTTTACCTTGTCTATATATCTCATCAAGTCTTATAACTTTTGTAAAATTACTCTCTATTAAATCTCTTAAAACATTTCCAGGTCCTACTGATGGTAATTGATCAATATCTCCAACTATTATAAATCTAGTTCCACTTTTAATTGCTTTTAAAAGAGAATTCATAATAACAACATCTATCATTGATGCCTCATCAATAATCACTACATCTGTATTTAACGAAGTTTCATCATCATTATATAGCACAAAGTCCTCATCATCTTTAACTCCTAAATCAAGCATTCTATGAATAGTTTTTGCTTCCCTTCCTGTAGACTCTGTCATTCTCTTAGCTGCTCTTCCTGTTGGCGCTCCTAATGCTACCTTTAACCCACAACTTTCAAAGATATCTATAATGCACTTTATTATAGTGGTTTTTCCTGTCCCTGGTCCACCTGTTATTATTTCAATACCATTTTCAAATGCGCCTATAATTGCTTCCCTTTGAACTTTCCCAAATTTTATATTATTTCTTTTTTCAAAGTTTATAACTAGTGCTTCTATATCTTTATCTATTTCTTTAAAATTACTTATTGCTAAAGTTAATATTTTATTTGTTATACCAAGTTCACAATAATAATAAGGAATTGTAAAAACCCCTTCTATATCATATATTTTTTCAATTTTTACTTTATTATCTAAGGCACCATCTAAAATATTTTTCTCTATTATTTCCCTTGATACTTCTAAAATATCTATAGCACTTTCTATAAGAAGTTGTTTTGGCATATATGTATTTCCATTTGCACAAAATTCATTTATTATATATTGTATTCCAGTTTGTATCCTAAAAGGAGACTCTTTATCAATTCCTATAGATTTTGCAATTCTATCTGATATTTTAAATCCTATACCTACAATATCCTCACAAAGTTTATATGGGTTTTCTTTAACTACATCAACAGCTATAACTCCGTATTTTTTATATATCTTCATACACTGCTTAGTCGTCAATCCATTGCTTTGAAAAAATATATAAATATCTTTAAGTTCTTTTTGCTCTATATAGGATTCTTCTATTATCTTAAACTTTTTATTTCCTATTCCTTCTACTTCTTTTAACCTCTTTATCTCTTTATCTAAAATCTCTAAAGTTTTATCTCCAAATTTACTTACTATCTTTTTTGCAGTAATTGGTCCAATACCATGTATCACTCCTGATGATAGATATTTTTCAATATCCTTTGAAGAACTTGGAACTATCTCCTCACACTTTTCAACCTTAAATTGCCTTCCAAAACTCGGATGATTTATCCAAACACCTGAAAGTTTTAATAATTGTTTTTCTCTTATATGAGGAATCCCTCCCACTATAGTATGAATAACATTGTCTTCCTTTATTTTAGCTACTGTATATCCATTTTCTTCACTTCTATAAATAATACTCTCTACTGCACCGCTCAATATTTCCATAATATTTCTCCTATAAAATATTAATCTTTTACACTTATACTAAGTATATCACATTTTAAATTATTTAAATCATCACTATTTCATTGACTTATTCAACCGTTAATTTTAACATATTTATAAGGAGGTGTTTCTTTATGTTAATAAAGAATTGTAAAATCATATTTTTAAACGATATCAAAAATGGATCTCTAGTAATAGAAAAAGGTAAAATATCAAAAATTATTTTAGGAGAGCTTTTTCAAGATAATTCACACAAAGAAGTTATAGATGGAAATGGTCTTTATCTATCCCCAGGATTTATTGATACTCATATTCATGGTGCTTCTGGATTTGATACTATGGATGGAACTTTTAAGGCTATAGACACCATTTCCAAAACTATTATAAAATACGGTACTACATCTTTCACGCCAACTACAATGACTGTATCTAAAGAAAGTATACAACAATCACTAACAGTAATTAATGAAGTCAAAAATGCTAAAACAGGAGGTGCCAATATCCTAGGTGTACATTTAGAAGGACCATTTATAAGTCCTAATGCAATAGGCGCTCAAAATCCTAAGTTTTTACTTAAACCATCTGTAGATGCTTTTAAAACTATTGTTGGTGAGTATGAACACTTAATCAACTGTGTAACATTAGCTCCTGAAATTGAAGGTGCAAAAGACCTTATAAAATATTTAGACAGTAAAGGAATTATAGCTTCTATTGGTCATACAAAGGCTACATATGAAGAAGCTATAGAAGGAATTAAATGTGGTTGCAAGCATTCAACTCATCTTTTTAATGCTATGTCTCCCTTTTCTCATAGAAATCCTGGAACAGTTGGGGCTATTTTTGATAGCAATATAACAACTGAAACCATATGTGACGGAATCCATATATCATATCCAAGCCTTAGAATAGCCTATAAGCAAAAAGGATTTGATAATGTTTTACTTATAACCGATGCAATGATGGCATGCTCCATGCCAGAAGGTATATATTCTCTTGGTGGACAAGAGGTTAAAGTTAAGGATGGTGCCGCACGACTTCTAAGCGGCGCTTTAGCAGGTTCTATTTTAACCCTAAATACAGCCATTAATAATTTATATAAAAATAATAATTACAAATTAAATGAAATAGTTAAAATGGCAACTTTTAATGCTGCAAGACACTGTAGGGTAGAAAATAGAAAGGGCCTTATAAAATTAAATTATGATGCTGACTTAGTTTTATTTGATGATAATATAGATATCAAGTATACAATTATAGATGGAAAAATTGTATACAAAAAATAAACTTATAACTGTGATTTTATATATTAAAAATTCTATTAATTTTAAATATAATAAATATTTCATTATTTATTATACTTAAATAAAATAATTCAACAATAGTGTTTTATTAGTCAAAACCCTATTGTTGATAATTATTTTTCTCCATTAAAAAACCTCCTTATAAATATTATAGGGAGGCTTTTAATAAAATTTAAAAAATATTTTTAAATACTAAAGATACTTTTTTATTTCTTCTACTTTATTTAATTTTTCCCATGGGACATCTATATCATTTCTTCCAAAGTGTCCATAAGCAGCTGTTTGTTTGTATATAGGTCTTCTTAAGTCTAGGTCTCTTATTATTGCACCTGGTCTTAAGTCGAATACTTTTTCTATTATTTCAACTATAGCATCATCTGATATTTTTCCAGTTCCAAATGCATCAACAACTATTGATACTGGTTTAGCAACACCAATTGCATAAGCTAGTTGTATTTCTAATTTATCTGCAATTCCTGCAGCTACTAAATTTTTAGCAACCCATCTTGCAGCATAAGCAGCTGATCTATCAACCTTAGTTGGATCTTTTCCTGAGAAAGCTCCACCACCGTGTCTTCCGTATCCACCATAAGTATCAACTATTATTTTTCTTCCTGTTAATCCACTATCCCCTTGAGGTCCGCCTATTACGAATCTACCAGTTGGGTTTATGTAGTACTTTGTTTCTTCATCTAATAATTCTGCTGGTATAACAGCTTTTATTACATGCTCCATTAGATCCTTTCTTATTTGTTCTTGAGAAACCTCTGGACCATGTTGAGTTGATATAACTATTGCATCTATTCTTACTGGTTTATTATCTTCATATTCAACTGTAACTTGAGTTTTTCCATCTGGTCTTAAGTAAGGTAAAGTACCATTTTTTCTAACTTCAGTTAATCTTCTTGATAATCTATGAGCCATAGCTATTGGTGCTGGCATAAATTCTTCAGTTTCATTAGTAGCAAAACCAAACATCATACCTTGGTCTCCTGCTCCTACGGCTTCAACATCATCTTTTTGTCCCTCTTTTGATTCAAGAGCTTCATCAACCCCCATTGCTATATCGTTTGATTGTTCATCTATTGTTGTCATTACTGAACAAGTATCACAGTCAAATCCAAATTTAGCTCTGTCGTATCCTATTTCTCTTATAGTTTCTCTTGCTACTTTAGGAATGTCAACATAACAATTAGTTGATATTTCCCCCATAATCATAACCATTCCTGTAGTTACTGTAGTTTCACATGCAACTCTTGCATTTGGATCCTTTGCTATTATAGCATCTAGAACTGAATCTGATATTTGGTCACAGATTTTATCTGGATGTCCTTCTGTTACTGATTCTGATGTAAATAATCTTCTCATAATTTACGGGTTATAATAAAATAACCTCTGTTCACTCCTTTCGTAAATAAGCTTTTTAAATTCTTCATTAAATTTAAAATAATAAAAGTCTCTACTTAAATTTTTAAGAAGAGACTTGAATTCACTAGACTCCTCTTATCTTGCAATATATATTGCAGGAATTGGCACCTTGGTAAATTACTGGTTGCCGGGCTTCACAGGGCCTTTTCCCTCCACCTCTCTTGATAAGAGTTATTAAACTACTATATGTATATGTGTTTCACTATATAAATAGACACTATATTTTAAAATAGTGTCTATTATTTGGTGGAGGAAGATGGATTCGAACCATCGAAGTCACTGACAACAGATTTACAGT
>CAUWNL010000132.1:0-7063 GCA_963559995.1 uncultured Sarcina sp. | reverse complement strand
CTTTTTTACAACTCTTCTAACTCCAAGCTCATTTAATATTCCTTTGCTATTTATTTTAAGAACTGAAATATATAAGAACTCACTTAAAGTATATAATAATTTCTCATAAGCTATTTCTGAGTTAGTAACTATTGATAATTTCTTTATATTGTTAGAAGCTTTTCTATTTTTATATATCATACTATCACCTTTTCTAGTAAAGTCTTAAGTCTTATGATAACCTTTACCCATTAATATCCTACTAGTTTATAATTTTTTCTAAGATATATTTTACATTAAACTCAATGTTTTTTCTACCTTTTTATTAAATGTAGCATTATATATTTTTATTTATATAAAATTATATCGAAACAAATTTTTTCTTTTTTTTCGTTAAATTATATGTAGCTTCTTTCAACCATATAAAAACATCATTATAAATTACATCTCTATCTAATTCGTTAAATAATTCATGTTTTTTTCCTTCATAAATCTTTAATGAAACATCACCTAGACCTAAAGACTTATAATAAGAGTATAGTTCTTTAACAGCCTCACCGTAATTTCCAACTGGATCAGCCCCACCTGAAACTATAAATATTGGTATATCTTTTCTTATATTTTTATTCTTATCTTTTTTATATAAATATTTAAATCCTTTAAACATATAATAATAAAAGTTTACTGTAAGGACATTATTACAAAACTTATCACTTTCTATTTTTTTAATTTCACTTTCATCTGATGTTAACCACCAATTATTTTCTCTTTTCCCATCCTTTTTGCTAAACATGTTTCCTACTATATTATCAATAAAGTAATCTCTCTTTTTTTCTAACCAAAAAAACATTTGAGTAGTAGACACAACTCTTCCAATTATAGGTCCTAGTCCTTTTTGCATAGCAGAACCACATAAAATAGCCCCATCTATATTATTTGAATATCTATTTAAATACTCTTGAGTTATAAATGAACCAAAACTATGGGCACATATAAAATTAGGTACATTAGGATGATTCTTTTTTATAATATCTGTTATATATTTTTCATCCTCTACAATTTTATTAAACCCATCTTTTCCTATATAACCTATTTCATCTACAGTTCCTGCCGTTTTCCCATGTCCCCTATGATCATCCCCATAAACTATAAATCCCTTACCATTTAAATATCTTGAAATATTTTCATACCTTCCAATATGCTCTCCCATACCATGTATCATTTGGACCACTCCAATAGGCTCTTTTACATCATCCCATACACATAAAAATATTTTTTCTCCATCATGGCTTTTTATAAAATAGCTTTTCATTATTTATTCTCCCCTATTTTGAACTTCTTAAATTATTCCACTTAATTTTTAGAAATATTTTACTTTCCTATTTAATAAGTAAATTCTAAAGATTATACCCCTCTATAATTTAGCTTATATTTATTTTATTATTATATCATAATCACCCTATAATTATAATATTTTACATTAATTATGTTATAGAAATGTTTATTTTCTTTAATAGATAATTATTACATAAAGGTATAATCATTATATTTACACAAAAAGACACAATAAGAATTTCATATTCCTATTGTGTTCTACTAATATAACTTATTACTTTTTAATTAATGATGTTTTTCATCTGTTCTTTTGTTATATACCCGTATTTAACCATAGCATCTAAAACTTCCTCTTGCCTTCCTTGAGCTTTAGCTAAGTATTTTTTAGGATTATAACTATTTGGAGCTTGCAAGAGGCCTGCTAATAAACTTCCTTGATTTAATGTTAAATTTTTTGGGGATGAATTGAAATAACCATAAGAGGCATCATTTATGCCATAATACCCGTTCCCATAATAAACAACATTTGCATATAATTCTAATATTTCTTCTTTGGAATATAACTTTTCAATTTTTCTTGCTATTATTATTTCAGAAATTTTTCTAGACATGTCTTGATCTCCATCTAAAAATAAATTTTTTGCTAATTGTTGGGTTATAGTACTCCCCCCTTGAATTATACTTTTAGCCTTAATATTAGCTATTGTAGCCCTTACTATTGATTTAATATCAACTCCTCCATGTTTATAAAACCTATTGTCCTCAATAGCCACTAATGCATCTAAAAAATTAGAAGATATGTTATCTATAGTTATATATCTTAAGTTTTCCCTTACCTTGCTAACCTTTTCCTCTATAACATCATCACTTATGGATATACTATATCCATCATTTCGTAAATTGTTTTCTAATGTACATCCTAATATACCTGTAGAAAAAATTATAAGAATTGCAAACAAACAAAACCTTTTATAATTTAATTTTATACTACTCATAAGGTACTCCTTTTATAATTTTATATAATATACCATTTTTTTAATTTTTATTCAATAACTAAAAAGGTAAATTTCTTACTACTAAAAGAAATTTACCTTTTATTAATATCTTATTATTAAATATTATATTTATTACTCTATTTTACAAAACAAATCATAATATAAACTTAACATAAGTTTAGGAATATAAAATTTCACTTACGCTGCTAAAGGTCAATAATATTTTTATATTATCCTTAGCATTTTTAAATTGATTGTATTTTATATCTGATAAAAGACTATCTCCATATACTCTCCAACCATTTATCTTTGTAAGTTTTAAAGATGGATGTCCCATAAATCCCATTACATCCTTAAGTGGGTAGCCTAAAAATACTCCTATTTCATCTGGAATAATTCCACCTTCTATTTTTTTTGATAAAAATTCTAAATATCTATGCAATCCATAAGCTGAAGGATATCCTATCCCTCTTAAAAACCTTAAATTATTTTTATCCTTTAATGTTTTATTTAATTCATTTTCCCTATAAAATAAAATCTTCTTTCCCGCACCTTTATAATCTATTACTTTATACTTAATTTCTTTACACTCACTAAAAACCTCTTCTATTTTTCTTAAATTTTCGCTATAACATTTATGGGATTTTGAAAAACTTAAAATCTCACTAGGCTTAACTTTTAAAATTACAGGACCTAATATCCCCATAAGTCTTACAATAAACTCATCTCTTGAATATTTGCATTTATCACATTCTTTCCTTGGGCAATTAAAACTCATCTAGCTTCCCTCCTATATTTTAATTTATCTATTATTGTATTCTTGATATAATCTACTATTGATTCTTTTTGTTAATTGATATTGATTATCATAATCATATAATAAAGTATTAACTTAATTTTGTCAATAAATTCTTTGAGGAAATTGTTTCAATAATAAATTATCACCATATATTATATTTACCCTTTATTTATGTTATAATACTGTTATATTTTGTTATATAATGAATAAATAGGATGATTTATGAAAATAGAGGTTAAAAATTTACGTAAAAGTTTTTCTGGAAAAGAAGTTCTTCACGGTATTTCTTTTTCTGTAGAAAGTGGAAAGGCATTAGGACTTCTAGGTAGAAATGGCGCTGGAAAAACTACAACTATCCGCATCCTAATGGATGTTTTTAAATGCAATTCTGGAGAAATTCTAATTGATGGTAAACCCTTTACCCCTAAAGACTACAAAATAGGTTATATGCCTGAGGAAAGAGGTCTATACCCTAAGAGGAAAATTATAGATCAAATTATTTACTTTGCTAATTTAAAGTCTATTAGTAAAAAAGAAGCTATAGCATCTGCACGAAAATTTCTTAAAAGATTTGATATGTTAGAATATGAAAATAAAACTCTAGATACTTTATCTAAAGGTAATCAGCAAAAAATTCAACTTATTCAAACTTTAATATGTAACCCTGATATTATAATTTTAGATGAACCTTTTAGTGGTTTAGACCCTGTTAACTCCCAAATACTTAAAAATATAGTTGCTGAATTAATAAATAACAATAAAATAGTAATCTTCTCTAGCCATCAAATGAGCTATGTAGAAGAATTTTGTGAAAATATTACTATTATAAATAAGGGAAGTGTCTCTTTAAGTGGTAATTTAAAAAATATAAAAAAAGAATTTGGCAAAAACAGATTAATCTTAAGTTCAAATAACTATAATTTAAATGAACTAAAGTATATTTGTGAAAAACATTTTAATGATATAGTAAAAATTTATAAAATAGCAAAAGACTTTTTAATATTAGAACTATGTAATAACTTGTGTAAAAATGATTTTCTTCAAAAAATTATAAATTCAGATATTGATATAGAAAGATTTGCTGTATATGAACCTACACTAACTGATATTTTTGTATTAAAGGCAGGTGATAATTAATGAAACAGTTTATGGCCATTTTTAAATTTGAATTAGCTAATTATTTTAATAACAAGGGTTATAAATTTACAACTATATTTACTTCACTAATTTTAATTATAGGATTATCTATCCCGTCTTTTTTCGATTTATCTAATTTAATTCCCTCCTTAAAAGATGATACATCTATAGATGAAGAAAAAAGCAATTTTGTTATTTTTGATAAAGAAAATTTAATTGATGATACATCTATTCTTGAAGATACCTTTATAAATTCTAATTGGACTTTTGTAAATAGTGAGAAAGAGACTACATCTCTTGTTAAATCTGGTGAAGCTGACTATGGATTTATTCTTAGTAATTTAAATAATTACACCTATATTGTTAATAACTCTACCTTTGATGATAGTAACCAAGTACTTTTTGAAGATTTTTTATCATTACTTAGTAGAAAATCCTATGCTTTAGATAATGGATTAGATTTTAATGAGCTTGAATCAGTAATTTCTTCTCCTGTTTCTTCTCAAGTATCAATTCTTGGTAAAAACAGTAGAAAAAATTATTTTTTAATCTATTTATTTATTTTTTCAATGTATATGCTTACTTTAACTTATGGACAATTAATAGCTGTATCTGTTATATCTGAAAAAAGTAGTAGAGTTATGGAAGTCTTAATTACAAGTGCAAATAGTACATCTCTTATCTTTGGTAAAGTTATAGGAGCTACTATTGCTATTTTTATACAGGTTGGATTAATATTAACTTCTGGAATTATAGGTTATTCTGTAAATAGACAAGCTTGGAATGGAATTTTAGATAATGTATTTAAAATCCAAAATAATTTACTTATTGCATTTATACTCTTTGGAGGAGTTGGTTTTTTACTTTATGCTTTTATCTTTGGTGCTCTAGGGGCTTTAGTTTCTAAAACAGAAGATATAAGTTCAAGTATAACCCCAATTAGTCTTATTTTTGTTATAGTTTTCTTTATAAGTGTGTTTGGTTTAACAAATAGTGAAAGTCCTCTTATAAAGATAGCCTCTTTTATTCCTTTTAGTTCCTCTATGACAATGTTAATTCGTATAGCTATGGGAACTATAAGTAATTTAGAAATAATTATTTCTTTTATTATTTTAATTACATGTACTATTTTAGTTGCTTTAGGTGCTGCAAAAATTTATCGTTTAGGAAGCTTAATGTATGGAAATCCTATTAAACTTAAAAAAGCTTTTAAATGGTTTAAAAAAGACGCTATATAATAAAAAAAGATGTAAGATAATCTTACATCTTTTTTTATTTACTCATTACTCTTTTCTTTTAACAAGTCTGCAATAGCTGCTATACTTCCTAAAGAAGATAGTGTTTCATTTGGAAGTATAAGCTTATTAGAAGGCCCTTGAGCCATTTCCTTTAAGGCCTCTACTTGTTTTAATGCTATTACTGTTTCATTAGTTCCAGACTCTATAATAGCACTATTTACTTTTCTAATTGCATCTGACTCAGCTATAGCTATTTGTTCTATAGCTTTAGCCTTACCTTCAGCCTCTAAAAGCTGAGATTCCCTTAACCCTTCAGCTCTTCTTATATTTGCTTCTTTTTCAGCTTCTGCTCTTAAAATTTGAGATTGTTTTTCACCTTCAGCTTTTGCTATTTCACTTTGTTTTAACCCTTCAGCTTGAAGTATTGTAGCTCTCTTATCTCTTTCTGCTTTCATTTGCTTTTCCATAGCAATTTGAATTTCTTCTGGTGGAATAATATTTTTAATTTCTACTGATAATATCTTTATTCCATAAGCGTCTGTTATTTCATCTATTATTCTTAAAAGCTCTATATTTATCTTATCTCTTCCTGATAAAACTTCATCTAAAGACATATTACCAACAATATTTCTCATATTAGTAATTGTTGAATATATAATACCTGATTTATAATCTTCTATATTATATACTGCACTTTTAGCATTTAACACCTTGTAAAATATTACATTATCTATTTGAATCTTAACATTATCCTTTGTAATAACTGCTTGTGGTTGAATATCTAAGATTTGTTGCTTTGTTGATATCTTTTTCCTTACAAAGTCTACAAAAGGAATTAAAATATGCCAACCAGGCTCTAATACCCTACTAAATTGTCCAAACCTTTCTGTAACACATACATACCCAGTATTTACAACTCTTATTGATGAAAATACTATGAGTACAATTATAATTATAATTACAATTGCAACTATTATCGCCATTATAAAACCTCCCTATTTTGTTTTTGTTATTAATAACTTATTCCCTTCTATTCCTATAATTTTTACTGTCTCACCTTTTTTTATAACTCCACTTTCACTTTTAAATGTCCAAAACACACCCTCATATTTTATAAGAGCAGTATCTTCTACAGTTTCTGGAAGTGTAAAGTTTCTCCCTACATAGCTTTGTTCCATAGTTTTTGTACCTAAATTACTTTCTTTTATATTTTTTCTTACTTTAGGAAAGATAAATATAAAAAATAAACTACTTATAATTGCAAAAACAATGAACTGAACTATTACAGGTAATCCTAAAAGATTCATTATTATAGCACCTAAAGCCCCTAGAGAAAATCCAACAAATAAAAATGCTGAACTTAAAACATCAATTATTACTCCAAGTACTATAACTATAAGCCATGCCCAAATCATTTTAATCTCCTCCTATTTCTTATTAACACTGCCTCTCAATTTATGTATATTAGCTTTAGTACTTATTTAAAGTATACTCTACTTTTGAATAGATTAGAAATATTTATTTTTATTATACAATAATTGTAAAATAAAATCAAGTTTTTTTTATTATTAAAAAGGTTT
>CAUWNL010000131.1:0-7069 GCA_963559995.1 uncultured Sarcina sp. | reverse complement strand
TAGTTGTGGAAGACATTTCTCCAACAGTTATTATATCTTTATATTTACCAAAAGTATTTTCATTAAGCTCCTTAAGATATCTATGAACATTTACGCCATCTGTATAAAATTTTCTTCCATCCTCATTTAAATCATCTTCAAAAACCTTTGGCTTTGATATTAAATTTATAACATCTAATCTAAAGCCTTTAACACCTTTTTCTATCCAAAAATTAACCACCTTATATATTTCTTTTCTTAACTCTTCGTTATCCCAATTAAGATCTGCTTGAGTTTTATCAAAAAGATGAAGATAATACTCATCAAACTGTTCTACATACTCCCATGCTGAACCTCCAAATTTAGATTTCCAGTTAGTTGGTTCCTTTCCTGCACGTCCCTTTTTAAATATATAATAATTTTTATATTTAACATCTCCCTCTAATGCCTTCTTAAACCACTCATGTTCAGTTGATGTATGATTAAACACCATATCAAGCATTACTTTTATTCCTCTTATTTCACACTCTCTAATCATATCTTCAAAATCTTCCATAGTTCCAAATCTAGGGTCTACTTCATAATAATTTGCTATATCATACCCATTATCCCTTTGAGGGGACACATAAAAAGGTGTTAACCATATATAATCTACACCTAATCCCTTCAAATAATCTAACTTTTTTGTAACTCCCTTTAAATCCCCAATTCCATCTCCATTATAATCATAAAATAATTTGGGATATATTTGATATATAACTGATTTTTTCCACTTGCTTTCTTTCATCTTTTCATACCTCTTTTTTAATTTAAGTTTTACATACTATCTTATTAACTTTAAATCTTTACATAATTAATAATTGAAATTTTTTATATTACCTAATAAATCTTACTTGTATCCAAAAATATATTTAAATACTATTCTCATTTAAACCTGTACGTATATATTAATTATATATTATTTTATTATACAACTTTTGTCAATATTCTTTGATAATTATTTTTAAATTCTTCTAATATTAAACTTTTAGATACTTATTAAAGATATAACTTCTTATAATATCTATATTATCTATTTAAATTGACCTTACTAATGAACAATGTTACACTTTAATTAATTTCTAAAATTAAATAATATATTTTATACACAGTTATAAAATCATATAAATAAAACGTTTGTAACTGATGATTAAGGGAGGCTTTAAAATGAATGATATAATAAACAACATATTAACTAGAAGAAGTACAAGAACTTTTACTGAAAAAGCAATAGAGCAAGATATATTAAAGGATATAATAACAGCTGGATTATATGCTCCTAGTAGTAAAAACAAGCAGCTTTGGCATTTTACTGTTATACAAAATAAAAATATTTTGAATGAATTAAGCGAAAATACTAAAGAAGCCGTGAAAAAATACGCCAGTGAAAAGATTTCAAACCCTGATGTATTAAAAGCTCTAAATGCAAAGGCTCACAATGATTCCTATGATACCTTTTATAAAGCTCCTGTTGCTATATTAATTTCAAAGTACACTAATGATGATACTAGCCAAGATGACTGTGCAACAGCTTCCCAAAATATAATGTTAGCAGCACATTCCCTTGGGATAGGTTCCTGTTGGGTTGGCTTTATAAAATATCTATTTCTTTTAGATGATAATAAATCAAAAGAATATCTTAATAAATTCTCTATTCCTAATGGCTATATTCCAACTCATGCAATAGTATTAGGTTATAATAAAAACACTGGTACTAAAGCCTCTGATAGACGAGATAATACTGTCTCATACATATATTAATTTATATTTAATAAAGGCAGCTAGGTAACATAAAGTTACTAGCTACCCTTATTCTACTAATTATATAGATTAATAAATGCTAACACCTTCTTAAAATTTATCTACACTATTTTCTAAGTACTTTTTAGCTAAAATATAGATTTTAGTTAAAATCTATTTTTATAACCTCTTCCTTTTCTTTTACTTCACAAGGTTCTTTAGATTTTATATTTTTAAACTTATCCGTATTTGCGATAACCATAAATGTAGTATCTGATACAGCTTCTTTTTTAATTAAATCAAAATCTACCTCTAAAAGTTTATCTCCCACTCTTACATTATCACCTACACTTACAAAGGATTTAAAACCTCTTCCATTCATATTTACAGTGTCTACTCCTACATGAATTAAAACTTCTACTCCCTTATTAGTTGTTACTGAAACTGCATGATTAGTTCTAAATATCATAGAAACAATCCCATCTGCTGGAGATACTATCTGCGAATCATTTGGTTCTATAGCAACTCCTTCCCCCAAAACTTTACTTGCAAAAGTTTCATCACAAGAATCTTCTAGTTTTATTAATCTTCCTTTAACAGGCGCAAATATAACTTCCTCTCCTCCTTTATTTTCTGATATTAATTTTTCACTATCTGGAATACTAACTTCTTTAACTTCTTTAACTTCTTTAATCTCATCTTTTTCTTCTTTAACTTGTTTTTTATCTGAAGGAGCTTTTCCCATTAAAGCATCCATATCAAATTTAATTGCACCTTTTCCACTATCTGTGTCTTTCATATCCTTTCTTACTTTAGGAATTAAATACATAATAGGTATTAATATTAATGGTCCTGCAAAAGCAATTCCCATTCCTATAAAATATACTGGCCAATATTTAGGGAATATTGATAAAAATGCTGGAAGTCCACCAACACCTATTGATGTTGCTAATACTCCATTAACTGCAATATATGCTGATGCTATAGCTGAACTTATTAAACATGCAAGATATGGCCATTTATATCTTAATGTAACACCATACATAGCAGGTTCTGTAACACCTAAGTATGCTGTAAGACCTGCTGTTGCACCTAACCCCTTAGTCTTTTTATCTTTACTTAAGAAAAACATTGCAAGGGCTCCTGAACCTTGAGTTATATTTGATAATGCTACCATAGGCCATAAAAATGCACCATGTAGTGGTGATGCTAAAAGTTGAAAGTCAACTACTAAGAATGTGTTGTGCATTCCTGTTATAACTATCATTGCATAAGTAAAACCAAATAATAATCCTGCAAATAATGCATAATGATGGAACATGTATACAAAACCTGTTGCCATAGCATTACCTGCTGCAAATGTAACTGGTCCTATAATTATAAAAGATAAAAGCCCTGTTACTAAAAGAGCCACCGGTGCTACTAATAATAGCTTAAATGAATCTGGAACTATTTTATTCATAAATTTCTCTATCTTAACCATTATCCATGTTGAAACAAGTATTGGTAATATCTGTCCTTGATATCCTATTTTTTGGAAAGCTACTCCAAAAAGACTCCATGTTGGTACGGTACCATTAGCCGCTGCTTGTCCATAATCATAAGCGTTTAAAAGTGCTGGATTAACCAAAATAAGACCTAAAACTATACCTAAAAGTGGGTTTCCTCCAAACTTTTTAGCTGCTGACCAACCAACAAGAGCTGTTAAGAAAGTAAATGATGTCTCTGCAATTACATGTATCATAGCTGCAAGACCACTCCACTGTGGATAAACATCAATTAATGATTTATTAGCGTAAAATATTCCGTTACCAGCTAAAATATTATTTATACCAAGTAAAAGACCTGCAGTTACTATAGCTGGAAGTATAGGGATAAATATATCGGATAACGTTTTAATAGCTAGCTGAATTGGATTTAACTTTTTAGCTGCTTCATTTTTAGCATCATCCTTGCTAACTGCTTGAATATTTGTTATGGATAACATATAATCATAAGCCCTATCAACAGTTCCTGGTCCTATAATTACCTGAAACTGACCATTAGCATTAAAATGCCCCTTTACAAGGTCAATATTTTTAAGGGCTACCTCATCTACTATTTTGTCATTTTTTAAAACAAATCTTAAACGAGTAATACAATGAGTTGCTACGCTTACATTTTCTTCTCCACCAACTGCTTTTAATATCTTTTTTTACATCGTTTTCAAACTGTGCAGTGTTAGCCATTTGCCTTTTCCTCCCCTTGTTTTAACTTAATATATTTTATTTTTTATATGTAATAAATTATTTCTTGTAACATATACGTATATGTTACAAATTAATAATATCCTATACGTACATCATTGTCAATATGTTTTGCAAACATTTTCTCAAACCTTCTATGATATAAATATTTTATAAAACTTCTTAAAATTGACTATTTTGTTCATAAAATGTAAAATATATTTAATTGTTATATTATAAATTTTAAATAATTATTTATAAATTTCAAATACTATAAGTAGATAAATAATAGCTATACATTTCACTAAGGAGTTTTTATGAATTTACAATATGTTATAATCTATATTACCAAATATGGTATGTGGTTTTTGTTTTTAATAGTTTTTTTAGAATATTTAAACCTTCCCGGATTTCCTTCTGGAATAATAATGCCAGCAGCTGGAATATTAATAGCAAACAATGATTTAAATTTTATTTTTGCATTAATTACATCTGTTTTAGCAGGCCTCCTTGGAAGTTTAGTCCTCTACAGCTTAGGATATTTTTTAGGAACACCTTTTATTAATAAAATTTCTAAAAAGTTTCCTAAACTTCAAAAATCCCTAGATAAAACATTTTCCTATGTTGATAAATACGGAGCTAAAGCAAGTTTTATATCAAGGCTTATTCCTGTAGCTAGAACGTTAATTTCTTTTGTCAATGGAATTGCTAAAACCAATCTTCTAAAATTTATTCTATTTTCTGTATGTGGTATAACCATTTGGAATTTCGCTTTTATTTATGCTGGATATGCCTTTAATCACCTTTTTTTATAGACTATGTTTTAAATATTAATCTAAAACATAGTCTTTTATCTAAATTAGAAATAAATATCAGAGAATTCTACTGTAGTGTTTATTTTAGAGTTATTTCCTTCCGTAGCATTTTTAATATCCCTTAAATCACTATTATCATCTACAAGTGTTATAGGCAATTTTACTGTAAATTTACTTCCATTTTTAGGCTCTGATTCAACATATATTCTGCCTTTATGAAGCTCTACAAAGGATTTTACAATGGATAATCCTATGCCACTACCCTCATTTTTTCTTGTCATTGTTTCATCAACTTGTATGAATTTCCCGAATATTTTTTCTAAATCTTTCTTTTCTATTCCAATTCCATTATCTAATACATAAAACACCAAATTATTTTCCTCTAAATATACATTAAAGAATATGCTTCCACCTTCATTAGAAAACTTTATTGCATTAGATAAAAGATTTAACACTATTCTCTCTATTTTTTCTTTATCTAATGCCATTAATACTTCTTCTTCCTCTGTATCAAATATAATATTTACATTTTTATTTTCTGCATAAGGAATGACAGACATAACTAAATCCTCTAAAAGCTCTACTGCATTTAAATTTTTAAGGTTAATTCTCATAAAATTAGCATCTATTTTAGCTATATCTATTATGTTATTAACCAATCTCATAAGCCTATAACAATTTTTATCTATTATATTTAATTTTTCAGTTATGTTTTCCTTTTCTTCAAGATTATATTTGTTTATCTTTAACTTTAATAGTTGATTAGCTGATATTATAACAGCTACTGGTGTTCTAAGTTCATGACTTATATTAGATATAAAATGGTCTTTTGATTTATTTGCAGTTTCTGCTATAGATTTAGCTTTTAATATTTCTTTTTCATATCTTTTTTGATCTATTGAATAAATTATAAGAGCAACTATTATAACAAATAATCCCAATATAGTAAACGATACTGGTAATATTAATATTTTATACTTTTTAAAAAAAGACTCTGGCTTATTTACTATTATAGAACCTTCTGGAAGTTCACTTTCCTTAATTTTCATAACCCTTAGTTTATTATAATCAAATACATATTCATTTATATCACTAGAGATTACTGATATATCCTTTGATGTTTCTCCATTTAATAATTTATTAACTATTATTCCAGCCTCTTTACCTTGAGTATAATGAGAAACTACTTTTCCCCCTAAAAAACCTTCCCCTATACCATAAGTTAATATTCCATAAATGGGAACATCATCTTTAACATTATCTGACATAAGCTTTACTAAATCTTTATAGGTTATTTTATTTTCATCACTAAAAAAGTATGGGTACACACTTATAACAATATCATTTTTTGTAAAACTTTTTAAAATATATATAAATTCCTCATAAGTAATATTATTGCTATAGATTGTTTTAAAATTCTTATCTGGATATTTTAAAACATATTCTTTAATCATATCCTCATCAATATTTTTAAATATATCATTTTCTATATTATCTGTGCTAGAACCGTCTAAAAACACAACATTTTTAGAGCCTTTATTTAATTCTAAAGCTGTTTTTAAAGTATCTTCAATACTATAAATTTCTGCTACTCCATACATACCATAATCATTTATAGCTCTATCCATATCTATAGCGTTACTTACACCTAAAAATACCATAGGAATATCTTTAAACAATTCATCTTTATATTCCATACCAAAGCGTAAAGCTTTATCATCTCCTAAAATTATGGCATCAAAATCATCATAACTACTAATTTTATATTTTAATAAATTATAGAAGTTTTCTTCGTTTTTATAGTCTGAAAATGTCCTAAAATCCATATATTCAATTTGAAGCTCGGTATCTCCTGTTTCATCCTGAATACCAGCAATTTGATCATTAAAACTTATAAAATTAGGATTATAAGAACTTATAAATAAAATTTGCTTTTTCTCATCACCATATGCTTCAATATTTCCTACAACCAATAGTATAAATAATAGTATAAAGGTTCTATGCCATATTTTTTTAACACTCATCTATAGTTTCTCCACCCTTAATTATATTTGTAAAATATTATATAAAATCCATTATATCACATTTAATCTTTTTTTAAGTTTGACTTTATAAAAAATGTGTAATAAAAAAATAGTTTTTTTATTAAAATAGATAAAAAGCATGAATAAAAATAATAATTTATAAATTTATATAACTATTTTTTAATTCTTTCTATTTTATATATTATCTTTAAATTTACAAATTATTCTTATATATAATTTAGCTGTT
>CAUWNL010000130.1:0-7190 GCA_963559995.1 uncultured Sarcina sp. | reverse complement strand
TAGATAAATTAAGAAAAAAGGAGATAAAAAGAGAATATATTTGATATATAGGATTAAATTTTAAAAATAAAATAAAAACTATGATCTTTAATGGTTTATATATTATAAAATTTATTGAAAAATTTCTAAATTTAAATTATATTATAAGAATGAATAATAATTTAGTAAAAACAAAAAACACTGATAAAAATCATTTTAAACTTTATTTACTATTAAGTTTTGTTATTCCTTTTGTCATACTACTTTTGGCATATACTGTGGATAATATAGGTTTTTTAGGAGGTAAAAGCGTTCTTATTGGGGACTTAAGGGATCAATATGTAAATTTCTATTCTCAATATCAAACGATACTTAAAAGTGGGGATTTTTCTAAACTTCTATATTCCTGGAACTTAGGGTTTGGTGGCAACTTTTTAGGGCTATTTAGTTATTATTTAGCAAGTCCTGTATCTCTTTTAGTATTACTATTTCCGAAAGATCAACTTGCAGCAGCAATGGAGGTTATGATTCTTGTAAAAGTTTCGTTAGCTTCTTTAACATTTTTTATTTACATAAAATATGTTTATAAAAAAGTAAGTATTATATCAGTTTTATTTAGTACTATGTATGGTCTTATGAGTTATGCTATAGTATTTTCATTAAATGTTATGTGGTTAGATGGGATAATATTTCTACCATTAATATTAATAGGAGTTAGGAGATTAATATTTAAAAATAAAATAGGGCTATTTGCATTATTCTTGGCTATAATGTTTATAGATAACTATTACATAGCATATCCTGTTGGTATATTTACTTTTTTATATTTTACAGCCACTTATTTTACCGAAAATAGTGTAAAGAATATAAAAGGATACTTAAAAAAATTCTTTATATTTATGATAGGAGTTGTTATAGCAGCTACTTGTGCGGCAGTTATAATTTTACCTACATATTTTTCATTAAAAAATGGAGGTGCAACGACTTTAGATAGTCAATTGTTAGTTAGTTCAACCTTTGGTTCAACTATAGAGAAATTTTTTATGGGAACATTTAATGCTATTTCTTATGGTTCACCTAATATATATTGTGGACTGTTACCGCTATTACTTATAGTTCCATATTTCTTTAATAAGAAGACTAAGACGAAAGAAAAAATAATTGACTTTGTATTTATATCAATATTATTAGTAAGCTTTGCTTCACCTTTTTTAACTTGGGCATGGCAAGATTTTAATGTACCTATATGGTATATGTTTAGATATTCCTTTGTATTTTCGTTTTTAATTCTTATAATAGCATATAAAACAATTGAAAATTTAGATTATACACCTATTTTAGGAATAATAATATCCGTTATATTTTTAGGAGCTGGTATATATTATGTATTAGCATATGGTGTTGGTGAGAGTATATATAAAACAGTTTCTCCAACTCTTATAGATCATATAATAGTAGAACCTGTAAATCATATTCTTCTTGAGGCAAATATGATTATTATAGTTATCTATGCTATACTCATAATTATGCTGAAACTAAATATAAAGAAAAGGAAACTTGCAGTATCCATAATTTTCATATTGATTTGTGGGGAGATGCTTTTTGCATCAGCAACATATTTAAATGATGTATATAGTCAAATAGGATATTTATCAAAAGGTATATTTAATGAAGTCTTAGAGGTTGAGCCAGATGTAAAGGCAGTTCAAAGTGCAGATAATAGTTTCTATAGAATGGAACAGTTAAATACTATTGAAAGATTTAATGAAGGTATAGCATTAAGTTATAATAGCATATCAACATTTACATCTATGGCATATAGAAGCATGGATAACTTTTTAACAGATACTTTTGGAATCCAAGATGGAGGAACAGGAATATCTCTATCACTTCAATATAAAGGTACAACTGAAGTTTTAGATTCATTATTTGATATAAAATACATATTATCAGAGGAACCATTAGGTGGATTTTATACTAATAATATTGAAGGTGTAAATAGATATATAAATGAAAATAAATATGCACTCCCTATAGGATATGTAGTAAATGATTATGCATTATCAAAGGATATAAAATATACTAAGAACGATTATTTTGAAAACACTAACATATTCTTAAACTCATTCTTAGGGTATAGTCCAAGTGATTCTGGTTATAAGAATTATTTAAAGCCTATTAGCTATTTAACTACATTACAAAATATATCTGTTTTAGATGAGACAGCAGATCATGCTAAGTTAAAGGTTACAGATCCTTATTATAAAGGGGTGGTAAATCTTAACTTTACAAGTGATTCAAATCAGGAAGTATACTTAGATTTAAATAATGGAAGTAGTAACGAGTCTACCATTTATGTTAATGGAAAAGAAATTGGGCTATATAGTTCTTATGATGAACCTGACATTATAAATTTAGGATACTTTACAGCAGGTGAAAGTGCTAGAGTTTCAATCAAGCTAGATACAGAAACCTCAGAACTTGGAGTTGTCCAATTATATGGATTAAATGAAAATGAGTTTAGTGAGGCTTATAATACGTTAAATTCTCAAAGTATGAAGGATATAAAGGTAACAAATACATCTATATCAGGAACGGTGGATGCAAGTGGTACAGATGATTTATTATTCCTATCAGTGCCTTATGATAAAGGATGGCATGCTTATATAGATGGCAAAGAAGTTCCTTTAGAATCAATTGATAATTCCTTTGTAGCAGTTAAATTAAAACAAGGAGAACAAAATATAGTTCTTAAGTTTACTCCTGAAGGGTTTAATTTAGGCCTTGTTATGACAATTTTAAGCACTATAATATTAATATATGTATTTATAAAGGAAAGAAAATATTAGTGAGTTTATTATTAAACAAGATTATAAAAAAACCATACAATTTGTATGGTTTTTTTATATGATTTTTAATTTAAAATATATTTTGTCTTAAAACTATTATAATGATATAATCATTAAATGAGTTAGAATATTAATTCTTTGGATATAATTAAAATAAATTAGACAAGAGATGAGAGTGATATAAGGATGAGTGAAAATAAATTTTTACCTATTTGTAAAGAAGATATGATAGAAAGAGGCTGGAATGAATGTGATTTTATAATAGTTACAGGAGATGCTTATATTGACCATCATAGTTTTGGAACTGCTGTAATATCAAGGGTTTTAGAAAATGCAGGTTATAAAATTGGTATAATAGCACAACCAAATTGGAATGATATAAATGAGTTTAAAAAGTTGGGTAAACCTAGACTTGGCTTTTTAATTAATGCAGGAAACATGGATTCTATGGTAAATCATTATACTGTAAGTAAAAGGCTTAGGGAAAAGGATTATTATTCTCCAGGTGGGAAAATGGGATTAAGGCCAGATAGAGCTACTATTGTGTATTGTAATAAGGTTCGTGAAGCTTTTAAAGATGTAAACATACTAATAGGAGGGGTAGAGGCAAGTCTTAGAAGATTTGCTCATTATGATTATTGGAGTGATAAAGTAAGGCAATCAATACTAATAGATAGTGGAGCAGATCTTTTAGTTTATGGAATGAGCGAGAAACAAATTGTTGAAGTTGCAAATTATATAAACGATGGGTTCCCAGCTAAGTATGTAAGAAGTGTACCAGGAACTTGTTATACAGTAGATAGTTTAGATGAGCTTTATGAAGATTATATAGAAATTCCAAGTTTTAAAGAAGTATCAACTGATATTAAAAAGTATTGTGAGGCATTTAGGATACAATATGAAGAACAGGATCCATTTAGAGGACATGATTTAGTTCAAAAAAATTTAGATAAATATGTAGTTGTAAATAAACCTGAAAGACCTTTAGTTAGAGAAGAACTTGATATTGTCTATGGTCTTCCATATCAAAAAAATTATCATCCAAGTTATGAGGCACAAGGGGGAGTTCCTGCTATAGAGGAAATAAAGTTTAGTATAGTAAGCTCTAGAGGGTGCTCAGGAAACTGTTCATTTTGTGCAATTACTTTTCATCAAGGAAGAATTGTTACAAGTAGAAGCCAAAATTCTATAGTCAAAGAAGCTGAGGATATAACTAAGTTTAAAGACTTTAAAGGATATATTCATGATGTTGGAGGTCCTACTGCAAATTTTAGAAAGGCTGCTTGTGAAAAGCAACTAATACATGGTGCGTGTAAAAACAAACAATGTATGTCCCCTTCAATATGTAGAAATATGGAGGTGGATCATAGTGAATATTTAGAGCTTTTAAGGAAGGTTAGAAATATTAAGGGAGTAAAAAAAGCTTTTGTTCGTTCAGGACTTAGATACGACTATATAATGGCTGATAAAAAGAGAGATAAATTTATAGAAGAACTTTCGGAATATCATGTAAGTGGACAATTAAAGGTTGCACCTGAACATATATCTGAAAATGTATTAAAATATATGGGAAAACCTGCAGGAAAGGTTTATGATGAATTTAGAGAAAAGTTTTTTAGGATTAATGAAAAACTTGGGAAAAAACAATATATAATACCTTACCTTATGTCAAGTCATCCAGGGAGTACTATTAAAGATGCTATAATTTTAGCTGAATATTTAAGAGATATAAAATATCAACCAGAACAAGTTCAGGATTTTTATCCAACACCGGGAACTTTATCTACTACCATGTTTTATACAGGTCTTGATCCATTTACTATGAAGAAAGTTTATGTGCCAAAAACTAAGGAAGAAAAGGCTATGCAAAGGGCTCTTTTACAATTTAGTAAACCAAAAAATTATAATATAGTATATGATGCTTTAATTAAGGCTGGTAGAGAAGATTTAATAGGAAATGGACCAAAATGTCTTATAAAATCTAAAGAGCAAAGGTATAAAGAAGCACATGGATTGGTTAGAAAGGGAAGTTCTTCTAAATCTAAAACTGGAAGAGGAAAGAGACAGGAAATGCATTTTAATCCAGGAAAAGATAAGATGAATGATAAGAGAGGGGGAAGCTCAAAAGGAAATAATACTAAATTTTCAAGAAAAAATAAAATGAGAACTAGCTAATTAAAAGTGTTGTTAAAAGATAAAATAATATTATACAATCTTAAAATAGTTTTTAGCTAATAATATAAAAACAAAACCTTAGATAGATTAATCTATCTATGGTTTTGTTTTTATATTGACTTTTTCCACTCAGAAACAAAGTCGTCTAAAATTTTTCTAAGGGCCAGACCTATTTCAATGTAAGCCTCATCTCTAAGGTTAGCAAGAGAAATTCTAATAGACCATTCAGGGGCAGAAAAGCCACCACCGCTTAGTAAAACTATAGATGATTCTTTAGCAAGCCTAAATAAAACATCAACTGTTTTAAAGTTTTTCTCTAAGTAGGAAGCAAAATCACTTCCATAGTTACAGTTTGCCCACTCTAATAAATCAAATTCAGTATAGTAAGACGCGTCATACTTATCCTCTTTTAATGATAAGCCAAGGCCTTCAAATAAAAGTTTCCTACGGTTATAGCAAATTTCCATGGTTAATTTTTTGTAGGAATTGTTTTTATCTAAAATAGCAAAGGCTGAAAAAAATGCCATTTGAACTTGTTGAGGAGTAGAGAGACCTGCAGTATGATTTAAAGCAACTTGTCTACTATCTGCAACTAATCTATCAATAAATTTAATATTTTCAGGAGTAGTTGATAAACCTTCATACCTTTTATGTAATTCTTTTTTCTCATAAAAGGGAAGTTCTCTTAGAAGTTTATCAAATACATTATCTTCATGAACTGACATAGTTCCAAGACGCCATCCTGTAACACCAAAGTATTTTGAGTAAGAATAAACACCTATTGTATTATAAGGAAGTTTTGACATAAGTGATTGGAATCCATCAACAAAAGTGCCATAAACATCATCAGATATTATCATTAAATCCTTGTTATAATTTTTAATTATATCAATTAGTGCATTAGTAGAATTAGGGCTTAATGCAACAGAGGCAGGATTGCTTGGATTAACTACAAATAATGCTTTTACTGCAGGGTTTTTTAATTTTTCAAGTTCAGATTTTGGATATTGCCAAGTGTGAACACCATCTGGAGTAGTTTCGCTAGCTACTATTGGTACTATTTCTAAATCGTAGTTAGGAAGTATAGGAATCTCAAGGTATGGTGTAAAAATTGGTGTCATTAATGCTATTTTATCCCCTTTGTGTAAAAGTTTATTAGCATTTAGGGAATCAAATAAATAACACATAGCAGCTGTTGCACCTTCTACTGCAAAAATATTAAACTTACCATTAGGAGGATTGTTATTACACATTTCCTGCATAAGGTAGTCATGTACTATAGATTCAATTTTAGTGAGCATTCTATCTGGTAATGGATAGTCACATCCAATTATTCCAGAGGTAAGTTCAAATACCCATTCATCTGGATCAAATCCTTTTTCATTTATTCCATAGTTTATAATATCCTTTAAAAGTTTGGCCCCAGGATAATTAGAATTTCTATCTATATATTCAAAAAATCTATGGGAAATATTATACTTTTCAGGAATTCCTGCTAAGTCTCCTTGGTTCCATGTTCTTTTAGCTTCACTTGTAGCAAAATGTCCAAAAGTAAAAAATGCATCTCTAGGTGTTGAAGCAATCCAATTAGGATTTCCACGACCAGCATCTAAAAGAGATCTAGTACTTTTTTGGTGTTTGCTTTCGGCTAAATTTATTAATTCATTTTTAAATTCGAAAGGACTTATTTTCCCATATATTTTTTCAAGTTCTTCACGTTCTAAATTAATGTTCATATAATTTTATTGCTCCTATTTATGTTTTTAAAGTTTGAAAAGTACTTTAAAAATTTTTTTTATTTATTTTAGATTTTAAATTATAACATGAAGATTTAAATTAATCTATTATAAAGGTTAAAAATACCTGGATTTGTTTAAAAGTGTTTGGAGAAAATAATAATAATAATATTAGTGAAGAGAGGTGATAATTTTGAAAAATCATAATGAAAGAGAATGGAGTAGAGAAGATTATAAGAGAAATGGAAACAAGTCACACAATACACATTCAAAGAATGATATTAATTATACTATAGAAAAACCAGGAATAAATGAAAGTGGTATAGTGGCTAAGAAAAAGGGATTTTAAATAAAAATAAAAGGGCTATTTTTAATAGTCCTTTTATTTTTATAAAGATTTAATGTATATTTTAAAAATAATAGTATAATTAATTTGTAGATGTAAAAGGCA
>CAUWNL010000129.1:0-7199 GCA_963559995.1 uncultured Sarcina sp. | reverse complement strand
AATTAAGTCTTTCAAAGCATAAGGATTCAATAAAGATTAAAATTATTAGTTTATATAAAAGATTTATTATGTAAATATAGAGATATATAATATAAAATTAGTAATAAATTTTTATTGTTAAGATTAATATAATTCTGTATAATGGTAAATAAAGGTAATAAATGTGCTAGGAGTTGATATAGTGGCTTTAACGTCAGAAGATTATTTATTAGGTCTAGAAAAAGAAATAATGGGAACAGATTATTATAAAATATTAGAGATTAATAAAAGAGAGAAGAGGGAAAAAGATAGTATTAATTTACTAGAGAATATAGATGAACTAAATAATAAAATTGAAAATTTAGAAAATAATATAAAAAAGGTTTGTAAAGAGCAAGAAAAACAAAAAATTTATATTCTAGTTGGAATTTTATTAAATCTGATTTTAGCCATAATTCTAATGCTTATCTTAATATAGGGGTGCTAGTTAATGGAGGTTTTAAAAAAAAATTTAGAAAAAATAATTTTAGTATTTATTATATTAGTATTAACATTTTCTCTAGGAATAGTGACTTTTATTTTTTTAAACAAAAATAATGATAAAATTAATTTATATAATATTAAAAACAAGTATGCCATAAATACAGTATGGTAAAAAAAGATATGGTATAGTATAATTTTACACTAAGTAGAAAACTAGATATAACTTAGTTTAATTTAATATAATGTTGATTTTAGATATAAGTAAAGAAATATGTTAAATTAAGTAATTAATTTTTACAAGTAATTCATAAATATATCTAAAATCAACAATTATTTAAGATTACGATTCTAAAACATTTTTAATTCTTTCTAAGCTCTCCTTTAAGATATTTTTTGGGCAAGCCACATTTATCCTTTCAAACATATCTCCTTCTACACCAAACATAGTACCTTCATCTAAAATAACTTTAGCTTTTTTACTGATGAGTTCCTTTAATTCTTCCATGGTTTTACCATATCCTGAAAGGTCAATCCAAAGAAGATAGGTTCCTTCACAATTTATAACTTTAGCTTTCTTTAAATTTTTTTCTACATATTCTTTAGCAAAGGCTATATTAGAATCTATATAAGAGTTTACTTCCTTAAGCCATAGTTTACTTTTATTATAGGCAGCAATTGTTGCGCACATTGCTAGGGCATTTGGTCCATGAAGAGAGCCTCGTTTTATAGCAAATTCCTCCCAAAGTTTTTTATACTCGTTGTTTTGTATTATTATATTGCTTATTTGAAGCCCTGCAATATTGAAAGATTTACTAGGAGATGTACATGTAATAATTCTATGTTTATAGTCATCACATAAAGAAGCTAATACATTATGTGTTATTCCTTCTCTTGTAATATCACAATGTATTTCATCACTTATTATAAACTTATCATATTTTTTAGCTATAGAGCAAAGTCTTAGCAATTCTTCTTTTGTCCAAACACGTCCTACAGGGTTATGAGGGCTACAAAAAATCATACCCTTTACTGCTTTCATGGATATTTTTTCCTCTAAATCTTCAAAATCCATTTCATATCTTCTATCCCTATAAACTAGTGGATTATTAATAACTATTCTTTTATTAGCTTTTATTTTTTCGTTAAATGGATAGTACACAGGTTGTTGAATTATTATGCCATCACCTTCATTAGTTAAGGCTTGTATTAAATAAGATAGGGCAGCAACAACCCCAGGACTAAAAAATATTTCAGAATCATCTATTTTAAAGTTAAATCTTTCTTTAAACCAAGTTTTTACTGAATCGATGTATTTATCAGTGTATCCTGAACTATAACCTAAAACAAGATTAGATAGCCTTTCTTGTAGAGCAGATATTATTTCGTTAGAACATGGAAAGTCCATATCAGCAATCCAAAGGGGAAGAGGTTTTAAATCACTATCTGGAAATAATCTTTTTGTATAATCCCATTTAACAGAGAAAGTACCATCTCTATCTATAAATTTATCAAAATTATAAATTGTCATATAATTCAACTCCTATCATTTTTTTATATAATATCATAAACTTAAGGAAATGTTTAGGTTTTATGAGATTTTAATTTTATTTTATAAAAAACAGTTGAATAAAACATTGTTACGTTGTAATATAATATTATAAATTAAGTCTTAATTTTACTTGTATTAATATAAAATTTAATAATATATGAAAAGGAGAATATTATGGACGTAGCAGGAGTTGGGAAAATACCTAGTGGAGATTATGATAATATAAACATATCGGGACTTGGAACAATATGCGGAGATGTACATGCAAATAAGGTAGATGTATCAGGAAAAGGAAAATCATTAGGAGGGATAGATTGCAAATATTTATATGTTTCAGGAACTTTTAAAGGGGAAGAGAATGTAAGAAGTTCTAAGGAAATTAATATAAGCGGGTTAGCAAAATTTATATCTATAGATTGTGATTACATATATGTGAGTGGGAAAATATCCTTAGATAAAGATTTAAAC
This sequence comes from uncultured Sarcina sp., assembly GCA_963559995.1. Classification (GTDB taxonomy): domain Bacteria; phylum Bacillota; class Clostridia; order Clostridiales; family Clostridiaceae; genus Sarcina. The sequence continues at coordinate 4,720 of CAUWNL010000129.1, read as the reverse complement.
TTTAATAAAGTAAGTATAGAAGGATGGCTAACAGTCCTAGAGAATTGTCAAGGACAGGAATTTATAGTAGACGGAAAGGTTAATATAAAAGGGCTATTATCAGCAGACAAGATAGATATTAGTATAAGAGGAAAGAACTATATAAAGGAGATTGGTGGAGAAGAGATATCTATAAAAGATGGTGGCAAAGTTACAGTTAAAATTTTAGGGCTATCAAAAACTATAAGTTCTTATATGGAATGTGACTTAATAGAAGGGGATAAAATAGATATAGAAAATACTAGATGTAAAGTGATTAGAGGAGAAAATATAATAATTGGAGAAGGATGTGTTATTGATAAAGTAGAGTGTAGTGGTGATTTAAGTATAGATAAAAAGAGTGAAGTACTAGATATTATTTATACAAATAAAGATAAATTAAATTTATAATATAGCGTAACAATGTTACAAATATGGAGGATAATTATGAAAGAATTAAATAGTATGAATATTTCAGGTAATGGGGAAATACCTGAAGGAAAATATAATAAGATAAGAATAAGTGGTTCAGGAATTATAAACGGAAATATAGAGTGTAATAGTATAGCAGTAAGCGGTTCAGGAAAGTTTTTAGGTAATGTTAATTCAAGTGAAATAAGAATAAGTGGCTCTTGTGACTATAAAAAAAATATAAAAGGTAATTCACTAAGGGTTTCTGGAAGTTTAAATTGTTATGATTCGGTATATTTAGATAAAGAATTAAAGATAAGTGGAGTTGGTAAAGTTTATGGGAGTCTTTATGGAAAATATATAATAATAAATGGAAATATAGATATAGACAAAGGGGTTTCCTTTAATACTATGAATACATCTGGAATAGTTAATATTAAAGGAAATTGTGAAGGAAATGATTTTAAATCTAGTGGAAAAATCAATATAGATGGATTATTGTCAGCAGATAAAATAGAAATATTAGTGCATAGAAAAGTTTTTATAAAAGAAATTGGTGGAGAAGAAATAATAATAAGAAATTATGGTAGTAAAATGATTTGGCCAATTTCAATTACTTTTAGTGGCAAAAGAAAGGTTAAAAGTGAGCTAATAGAAGGAGATAGAATAAGGTTAAGTAGCACTGAATGTAGTCTTGTTAGGGGAGACGATATAATAATTGAAGAGGGATGTAAAATAGATTGTATAGAATATACGAGGAGTTTAGAAATCAATGATAATAGTAAAGTTTTAAATATTATAAAGATAGAAAATAGTAAGAATTTAATTTAGAAAAATACTAGAAAGAGATGGGTAGGAGTTAAAATGGAAAAGGATTTAATATCTAAAAAAGATTTATTAGAAATAACAAAAATATCCTATGGCCAACTTTATAGGTGGAAAAGAAAAAAACTAATTCCTGAGGAGTGGTTTATAAAAAAGAGTGTAACAACTGGCCAAGAAACATTTTTCCCAAGGGAGAAAATATTAGATAGAATAGAAGAAATTTTAAGTTTAAAAGATGAAGCATCTTTAGATGATTTGGCATTTAAGTTTTCGGGTATAGGCAAAGAAGTATCTTTAACAAGAGAATATATAATAGATTCTCCCATTTCTTCTAAAGGAATAATTGATGTATTTGAAAATTTTATGGGAAAGGAAGAAATTTATAAGGAAGATAAAATATTTTCTCTTATGATATTTACAGAATTAATAAATAGTGGAATGTTAAGTAAAGATGAAATGATATTAATAACTAAAAATAGCAAAGAAGTATATAGTAATATAGAAGAGGGGCATAAGCTAATTATAAAGAGAAAACTTGGAGTATGTTTTTATTTTTCAACAAAGGATAAGGAAGAACTTTTTAATGATAAAGAAAGTGTAAATTTATGTACATTAGATTTATTTAAAATAAAAGAAAAAATCAAAAGATATGGACAAATATAAGGTACTAAAAAGTTATTAAGTACAAAAATTAAACACCTAGGGATATAATATCATTAGGTGTTTAATATGAATAAAGATGTAACCCTTATAAGTTATTTAATAAATCTACTGTATATTTAGCAGCAAGGTGTATTTGTTCGTCCTCACTTATTGCAGCATTATTATCTTTAGATTGTTGGCCATAGCTTCCAAATTGACTATGATTTCCACCTTTAATTTCAATAAACCTAGCATCATCTGGAAAAGAAGCATTTTTAATATTTTCTAAATTTGCAACACCATCTAAGCTTCCATATATGCTTAATACCTTTTTATCCGAATTTTTTAATTCATCTCCTTGAGGATAAGAGGCGTAAAATATAATACCCTTAACCTTATCATTTTTCATTGCATAATTGCTAGCCATGACTCCACCAAGTGAATGACCTCCTATAGCCCATGTTTTTATATTATGAAATTTATTTATAATATTTTCTGCTTTATTAGGAGAAAGTATTGCAAGGTCTAAAGGCATAGGTGCTATAACAACTAAAAAACCTTCTTTAGATATTTCTTTGCATAAAGTTGTATAAGATTCAGGTTCCACTTTAGCGCCAGGATAAAATATAAGACCTTTTGTTGGTGTGAGGCTGCTTGGTGTAAATACAATGAGTTCAGCCTTCTTTGTTACATTAACTAATTCATTACTAGTCATAGCATTTACAGCTACAGATGTAGGCTTGTATGTGAACTTAGCCCAAATAAAAAAGCCCATAAAAGATATTATAAGCATAAAAACTAAACTTAGTAATGAATTTTTAACTATTTTATTTTTCTTATTCATCATGCCCCCTAATCAGATTTTTAATAATTATAAATAATACTATTTATAAATAAAAATGTAAATTTAAATATTGTTAAATAAGAATAATTAAACAAGTAGCAATCAGTGTTTTGTAGTTATTAGTATGTTTATATGTAATTAAATATCACTAGATTATATTTCATAAAGAATTATTATTTATAATTTACAAAAGCAAGAGATATTGAAGATATAGTTTATAGGAAGGAGTTATATGCAGATTAAAAATTTATTTTAAAAAATAAAAAATGGATTCAAAACTGAATCCATTAATATATATATTAAATTCTAAAAAAAGACAATTAAAACAATAGCCGTTGGAATTATTACACAAAAAGCAATTAAGCTGTAAAGTGCAAACTTCTTAATATATGTTATAGGGCTTGTTTTTGTTTCTGATATTACAAACTTATAAGAAATTATACTTGCCATAGAACCTATTAGTGAGAATAATCCTCCTGCATTAACCCCTAACACTACAGACTTAAAGTCATGTGTAAATGGTGAAAGAAGTAATGTTGCTGGAACGTTACTAATAAATTGACTAAGTATTAATGATATAAAGTATGTGTGTAGCGGATCTGTTAATAGTCCAGATACTAAAGTTTTAACAGCAGGAATAGCTGATACATTTCCTATAAATATAAAGAAACAAGTAAATGTTATGATTAAAGAATAATCAACACGCTTAAATAATTTTTTGTTAACAAAAAATGTTACTACTAAAATTATTATAAATGCATATCCATAATCAAAAACTTTAAATACTGAAGCTAATACAACTAAAAATAAAATAAAATATAAAAACGTAAGTTTTTTGTTTTTTATTTCAACTTTTTCAATAGCCACATCTAAATTTTTATTCTTTTGTACAAGAACTAAAACTAATAAGAATATAAAAGCTACAACCGCCATTGGTAATGTAACTGCAAAAAATTGTGATGAAGTTAAATCAAAATAGGTAAAAATGTAAAGGTTTTGCGAACTTCCCATTGGAGTTAATGCACAACCTAAAATTGCAGCCATAGTTTGAAATACAACTAATTTTACCGGATTAAAATTAGCTTTTTTAGCTAATATTAAAGCAAGTGGAACAAATGTAATTAAAGCAACATCATCAGTAATAAGCATTGAACTGAAGAACGTTAGCATTACCATTATAAGATAAATTCTTTTAGAGCTTTTATCTTTATGTAAAAGTTTTGTTCCTATGTAATCTAGAACTTTAAGTTCTTTAAATGCAGTAACAACAACCATCAGATCAAATAATAGCATTAAATCCTTATAACTAATAGAACCAAAATTTGGCCCATTTATAAAAGAAGAAGCTATTGCAAGCACTATTGATACTATTAATACAACTTCATGTTTACAAAATTTTATAAGTTTCTGTTTGTCTAAACCCTTAGAATCCATTTATTTTTTTTCTCCCTTGATTAAAAAAATCTTTAAATAAAACCGACAAACTAATTTTAACCTAAGAAAATAATCATATCAATAACTATATAATGAATTTATACTCTAATAAGTATTTTATGGAATAATTTTAAAGTTTGTGTTAACATTTAGGCATCTGTAAACCTTTAACATTAACCTTTGTTAAAAAAATTTAACATTACATAATATTAATATTACATTTATTTTGTAGAGAGTAATGAGATTAAATTTTCTTAAAAGTATTAAATTTTATTTGCTATGTTATAAGTAAAACTAATAAGTAAATAAATAGAAACTAAAAAATTACTCTATATAAAAAAGGAGAAATAATTAGTATAGTATTACAGCATAGTTTTAAGTAGTGTTGATATTTTAAATACAAAGTCTTTGGTATATAGCTATTAATCACAGATAAAAGTAGAAATAAAATTTTAATGTTAATAGGAAAAAAGCTAATACCAACTGATAAGATTTTCTTTTAATGCAATTTATTTTAAAGTATATTATTTACATATTAAGTAAATT
>CAUWNL010000128.1:0-7200 GCA_963559995.1 uncultured Sarcina sp. | reverse complement strand
TTAATATATCTATAATTTGTTAATTTATTGTTAATACGCTAACATATTTAATTTAGTATTTAAAACTATTTTAACCTAGTACTTATAACTAAATATTGAAAAAAATCAAGCTTAATGATATTATAAAACTTGATTTTTTATGTCCTACCAGAAAATTGAATAAATATATAAAAATGAATAGTTTTTGCGGGATCGGTATCACAAGATAAGTATAATATTAAAAGAATGAGAGGATTTTTACATTGACACCAATTAGAGAAACAGGCCCTTTTAAATTTGATGCTATAGAATTTAATGCTATATTAAATAAACAGCTACAAAATTATTTACTAATATTATTGAAAACTTTAGGCTCAAAAGATTTAAAAACATACATACATTCTAAAAGTGTTTTTCAATATACAAAACTTATAGCAAATGAGATATCTTTAACTTATAGAGAACGAAATATTTTATATTATGCAGCATATACCCATGATATAGGGAAAATTGCCATTTCTAATGAATTATTAAATAAAAAGGAATCTTTAAGTGCTGAAGAATTTAAAATTATAAAAAAACACCCTATTTACACTTATAACATGCTTTCTAAAATTAAAGGGTTAGAACATGTAGCTGTTATAGCTAAACATCATCATGAAAAATATGATGGAACTGGATATCCTAATGGATTAAAAGGATGTAATATCCCTTATCTATCTAGAATTTTAACAGTAATAGATAGTTTTGATGCTATGACAAGTCAAAGATCTTATAATAAAATTAAAACATACGAAGAAGGAATACAAGAATTAATTTCAAATAGTCATAGGCAATTTGATTATAAAATAGTACAAGCTTTTATAAGAAGTCTAAAACCTTATTATAAATTTAATAATTTTAAAACTTTTTAAAATCCATATAACTTTTTTTATAATAAACTACATTTCGATTTTACAAAAATATTAAAGGAAAAAGATAATTTAAATTATCTTTTTCCTTTAATATTTTATTCAGTAATTAATTACTATAATATGTACAATATTTATTATATAGGTTATAAAATTTATAACATATTAAACCATTAAATATAATTATGAACAATCTGTTAACGCATAAAATAGTTTAATAACTTATTTGTAAAATTTATCTTGATAATGGTTAATTTTAGGCATATAATTCATTACAGATATTAGAAATATACAAATAAATCTATGGATTAGTTCATTGTTTTTCTAAGTTTTTAGGCATTATACATACAAATTTATTTATATTTTTTTATTATAGAAAAACAATGTTCATTAAATACATATAAAGGGGATTAATAAAATGAAGAGAAATAAAATTATATCAATTTTAGAGTATTCAGCAAGAAACAAGATACTAGTTGGAATTTTAGCAGTTTCTTTAATAGGAGCTGGAGGAGTATTTTTATCAAGTAATGCTGCCATTTCAAATAACACTATTGGGATTAATAAAACAGTGTTAGCGGGAATATTAAATAATGATGGTAATAAAGCCTGTGTTATAAATGGTAATGCTAACTTAGTTCTACATACATCAGCAAGTAATTCAAACATACAATCATACATATCAGTTGGAGAAATGTTAACAATAAATAGTTACAGTAACGGCTATTACAATGTTACAGTTCAAGAAACTGGAGCAACAGGTTATATTGCATCTTCAAATATGCAAAAAATAGTAAGTGGAGTTGGATATGATTTAACTTCATTAAGTGGGACAGGTTATGTAACTAATGTTTCAACTGTGGTTAACTTAAGGGAAAACGCAACAATGAATTCAGAGACACTTGCAAAATTAAAAAATAATACATCAGTAACCTTACTTGGAAAACAAGGTGATTGGTATAAGGTAAATGATAATGGAACAACAGGATATATTTATGGAGAGTATATAGCAATAGCAAATACAAGTACAACAAGTAATTCATCATCAAGTTCAAGTGCAACAAGCTCTAATAGTAGTAGCTCATCAACTAAGGCTACATCATCAAAGAGTAGTACAAGTGGAACAACATCTTCTAATTCAGCATATTCATCTTACTTTGGAAGTTGGACTATAAATATAAATCCTGCAGAAACTATAGAAGATGGAATTGGTAATGGTTCAAGTTCATTCCCAGAAACAATATTCTTAAATAAATCAGAATTTATTTATGGTAATCAAGTAATAAAAAATCCAGTATATAAAATAGTAAATAAAAATTCTTCATATTTCTTAGGAAATGCACAATTTTGTCCACAAATATTTGGGGAAAATGGAACAAATAATGTTAAGGTGTTAATAATTGAAGATCCAAGTAATACAAATAATAATTATTCATTTATAATATATAATAATAAATTGCTTACATCTAATGGTTTATATTTCTATGGTTATACATTAAGCAATTCATCTACTGCAGGAATTGTTGGTTCTACAAAGGATATAAACTGTAATGAGCCAACAACTTCAAGCTCAACAAGTAGTAGAACAGGAGTAGCATATATAAATCAACCAACAGGTAATGGATTAGCTGGTATTTATGAAGGACCAAGTGGAAATACCACACTAGAGACAGCATTAGAATCAGGAACTAAGGTAACTGTTTTAGGTGCAGAAAGTGGGTTCTATAAAATAGAATATGGTAATAATGAAATTGGATATGTACCTGCTAGGTATTTATCTTTTAATAAACCAGAAAGCTCTTCTTCAAGTAGCTCAAGTACTACAGGAACAACTACAAAATCAACAAGTGGAACAACTTCAAATACAGGAAGCTCATCTCATATGGGATCAAATTATGATGGAAATGAACCATATAAAATTGCAACAGTAAATGTAAATAGTGTTAATGTCAGAGAAAGTGCTAATATAAATTCAAGTATATTGGTTAAATTAAGCAAAAATACTGAGGTGGAAGTATTAAGTGAATATGATGGTTGGTATAAGATATATGATAGTAATGGTCAAATGGGATATATATACCATACTTATTTAACTGTAGGAAGTAAAACTTATTACTCTGCAGGTGTAGGTGGACATATTAATAATATGAATCAAGGTGGTATCCCTGATAATGTGAAATAATCATTATGTAATATAAACTGATAATGTTATTAGATAAATAAAAACTATCAAAATAATAGGTGTTTTACATCTATACATATGCCTGAAGGGATAGGATAATATGAGCGTGAAAAAAATAGTAATACCAATAGTTATAGCAGCAGTTATTGTTGTTGGTGGAATAGCAGTTTATTGCACCACAGCAAATGCAAGTAATAACTCAACAACAACTACTACAAATAGTAATTTAACAGTTAATAATCCTTTATTTTCATCTGGTCAATCAAGCCTTTATTATAAGTTAGAACAAGCTGTTGGGGATGTAGGCATGCCAAGTAACTCTATAACAGTAAACTTAAATAATACAGTAACTATAAATGGAGAAGCATATTATAAAGTTTATAATTATGCTACAAGATCAGCTTTTACAACACCTGAAATATATGAAGGAGAAAATAATAATTTCTCACAATTAACATCTGAGCCTGTTTATGTTTCAGAAAGTGGAAGTGTTATTAAAGATGCTTCAAGTTCAACAGCTACAGAATTTAACAATAATTTAAATAAATTAAGCCAAGATGAACAATATAATTCTCTTTATCAAATAGTAGCAGAATATGTTGAAGGTTATACTGCAAATAATCCTAATTATAAATTATCTAAAAATGATAATTATGAGGGAAATTTAAACAATGCTCCAACTATAAAAATAAATTTAAATACTTATAAAACAATAAACAATATAAAATGTTATGAAACAACAATAAGCCTAAACTCAAAAGAGATAACAATCTATGCAGGATTGGATGGATATATATATGTTCCATCTAAAACAAACTATGAGGAACTATTCTTCCCAGCATATTTAAATCAAAACATAACTGTGGAAGATAGTAATGTTTAAGTAAAGTCTAACTCTAATTATGCAATGGTATTAAACCATGAAAAGGTACAAGTATTTGTCTCACTTGTACCTTTTTAGATATGAAAATATAACAAGAATTCCTGCTATATATGTTGTAAATATATGTAAATATATAATATATTTATACCATTAAATATAATTATGAACAATCTGTTAACATATAAAATAGTTTAATAACTTAATTGTAAAATTTATCTTGATAACGGTTAATTTTAGGCATATAATTCATTACAGATATTAGAAATATACAAATAAATCTATGGATTAGTTCATTGTTTTTCTAAGTTTTTAGGCATTATACATACAAATTTATTTATATTTTTTTATTATAGAAAAACAATGTTCATTAAATACATATAAAGGGGATTAATAAAATGAAGAGAAATAAAATTATATCAATTTTAGAGTATTCAGCAAGAAACAAGATACTAGTTGGAATTTTAGCAGTTTCTTTAATAGGAGCTGGAGGAGTATTTTTATCAAGTAATGCTGCCATTTCAAATAACACTATTGGGATTAATAAAACAGTGTTAGCGGGAATATTAAATAATGATGGTAATAAAGCCTGTGTTATAAATGGTAATGCTAACTTAGTTCTACATACATCAGCAAGTAATTCAAACATACAATCATACATATCAGTTGGAGAAATGTTAACAATAAATAGTTACAGTAACGGCTATTACAATGTTACAGTTCAAGAAACTGGAGCAACAGGTTATATTGCATCTTCAAATATGCAAAAAATAGTAAGTGGAGTTGGATATGATTTAACTTCATTAAGTGGGACAGGTTATGTAACTAATGTTTCAACTGTGGTTAACTTAAGGGAAAACGCAACAATGAATTCAGAGACACTTGCAAAATTAAAAAATAATACATCAGTAACCTTACTTGGAAAACAAGGTGATTGGTATAAGGTAAATGATAATGGAACAACAGGATATATTTATGGAGAGTATATAGCAATAGCAAACTCAAATACAACAAGCAGTTCATCATCAAACTCAAGTACAGTAACTTCTTCAAATACATCAAAGACAACAGGAACAACAAAATCTAATAGTAGTTCATCAATAAAAACTACTTCATCAAATAGTAATACAGGTACTACAGGAACAACTTCAAAAACAGAAAGTTCTTCAAATCAAACAAGTAAAATAGCATATGTATATGATTTAGCTGGAAATGGAGAAGTAGGGGTTTATAGTGTTCCAGCATCAGCACAAACCGCAGCATCAGACTTACAAACAACATTAGAATCTGGAACTAAAATAACTGTATTAGGTTCTGAAACAAGTAATGGATATTATAAAATAGAATATGGTAATAATACAATTGGGTATATTCCTGCTCGATATGTATCATTTACTAAACCAGAAAGTTCATCTTCAAGTAATTCAAAAACTACAGGAACAACTACAAAATCAACAAGTGGAACAACTTCAAGTACAGGAAACTCATCTTCAAGTAGTTCTGGTATAACTATAGGATCCTCAACTTCAGACTCAACACTATTTAGTGATAATTATCAAGAATTATATTACTCAATTTGTACAGGATTGAATTTGGAATCTCTTCCTGGACCAGAACTTGTAACTAATTTAGATAATTACATAACTATAAATAGACAAAACTATTATTATGTATATACCCCAACTATTGATGACTATAATATGGGTGGTATCCCTATGGATTCTGCTAACGGAAACTTCTCACAAATTGGAACAGGTGAATATGTAAATGCAAAAGGTGTAGAATTACCCGAATCTGATTATTCTTTAATATCAACTGCAACTCATTCTGAAAATATAAACAATTTAAGTGATAATGAGATTATAGCTCAGTTATCTAGAATAACTAGCGAATATATAAATTGTTATGTAGCTAGAGGTTCTGTTATTGAAAATGGAAGATGTTCAGGCCCTTATGCAAATATGAATAACAATGCACAAACCGTTACTGTAAATCTTAATGCTTATAAAGTATTTAATGGTGAAAAAGCATATTCTGTAACAGTAAATTCTAAAGATAATGCTCAACTATACGTTGCATTAAATGGCTATATATATATAGCTACTGAAAATGAATTTGCAAATGTATCTAATGCTCCACACCTTACTCAAAAACAATGGAAACAGGATATTAAAGGAATTTAACAGTTAATAGTCCTTTGTTTTCACCTGGCCAATCAAGTCTTTATTATAAATTAGAACAAGCTGTTGGAGATGAAGGTATGCCAAGTAATTCTATAACAGTAAACTTAAATAATATAAAATGTTATGAAGCAACAGTAAGCCTAAACTCAAAAGGAATATTAATCTATGTAGGATTGGATGGATATATATATTCCATCTAAAACAAATTACGAAGAACTATTCTTCCCAGCATATTTAAACCCAAACATAACTGTAGAAGATAGTAATGCTTAAATAAAAATTATAGCTATACAATAAGCATTGAAAAGGTACAAGTATTTATCTTACTTGTACCTTTTTAGATATAAAAATATAATAAAAATTTCCACTATATGTGTGCAAATATAGATATAGATAATATCTTTAAACCATTAAATATAACTATCAACAACCTGTTAACATATAAAATAGTTTAATAACTTAATTGTAAAATCTATCTTGATAATAGTTAATTTTAGGCATATAATTCATTACAGATATTAGAAATAATACAAATAAATCTATGGTTTGTTCATTGTTTTTAGGCATTATACATAACTAAGCATATTTATATTTTTTATTATAGAAAAACAATGTTCATTAAATAAATGGGGGTTAATGAAATGAAAAGAAACAAAATAATATCAATTTTAGAATACTCAACAAGAAGAAAATTATTAGTTGGTGCTTTAACAGTTTCTTTAATAGGAGCTGGTGGTATATTTGCATCAAGTAATGCTACTATTGCAAATAATACTATTGGATTTAATAAAACAGTGTTATCGCAACCAGAAACTTTACTTGATAGTGCTGTAACCTATACAGTGCAACCTGGAAATACATTAAGTGGTATTGCTTATAAATATGGTGTTACTGTTTCTCAATTACAAGAGTGGAACAACATATCAAATCCTAATGTATTATCCGTTGGACAAACATTAAAGATTTATACTAATACTTCAAGTAACTCTTCAAGTAGTTCAAATAGTACTACAAAACCTACAAGTAGCTCAAGTAATAAAACTAGTAGTTCCTCTTACACTACAT
>CAUWNL010000127.1:0-7395 GCA_963559995.1 uncultured Sarcina sp. | reverse complement strand
AGATATAGTTTTAGAACAAATGTCAAAAAATATAAATAATAACAATGAATATTTACATTTTGTAGATGACTTAAAGATTTGTTTAGAAAATTTGAAGTTATTTTTGCAAACAGGTAGAAGAGTAGATAATTTTAGTTTATTAATAGAAAAAATAAATAATAATTATGAAGATAGAAAATTAAATGATGTAAAAATATATGGAGCCATAGAGGCTTTAAATGTTATAGATAGTTTAACTAGTGATTTATTAGAAATGGAAAAAAAGATTATATAGAGATAAAGTTTGGAATGAAAGAAATAAGAGAAATGAAAAATCTTTTATTAGCAGATTTTAATAAAAATTCTGTAAGATTTATATTTGCATTTAGAACAGCTTTATTAATTTCCTTATCTTATTTTGTAATACAATATATGGATTTAGAACTTGGAAAGTGGATGATGTTTACAATAGCTTCAGTTTCACAACCTTATAATGATACTGTAGGTGGAAGGGCTAAGGGGAGAATTTTAGGAACTATAGTAGGAGTGGTTATTTATGTACCTCTTTCATATATATTTACTTCTATTGAATATAGAATAATTATTATAGCAATAGCGGTTTATTTTATGATATCATTTAAAAAATATTCTTATAGTATCTCTATGTTAACAATTTTATTTTTAGGAGTTGTAACAATTGAGGTTCAAAATATTCTTGTTTTTGCTGAGGATAGAGTGTTTTTTGTAGCATTAGGGATAGTTATAGTTCTTTTAGGAAATAGATTTATTCTACCTTATAGTTTAATCAAGGAAACAAAAATACTTATTAATAAGTATTATAACTGCTGTAGTGAAATATTAGATAAAACATTATTATTATATAAAGAAGGTGGAGTAAGGGCGGAAATAAGAAACCTTATCATTACTGCTAAGGGGATTGAAAACAAGATTCTTTTAAATAATACTGGCATAAATAGCGATGATATACGGAAGTTTAGAAATGAGTCAAGAAGGCTTTTAAATAATATAAATAATGTTTTAAATAGAGTAGAATACATTGATAGAGAACTAAAAAGAAACGGTTATGAGAGAATGATCAATATAGCATGTATGAAGAAAGAAATAGAAAGTAAATTTGAAGATAATAATTTAGATTATATATTAGATAAATACACAAATAATATAAAAAAGATAAGTGAAAAATTAATATATATAGATGTTTATGAAATGATTTTATCTAAAAAAATATGTAAAAAATTAAAAGAAGAATTAATTAAGGAGGGAGAAGTTAATAGCTCAAAAATAATTCATGCCTATAAAAAATAAACTTACCATTATTATTTATTATATAGAAAAGTGAAAAAAATATTAGGTGTTAAGTAAAAGTACTTGACACCTATAATTCTTTTTGTTAAGATATATTTCGTGAGTAAGGTGGTTACATGGAAGATAGATTTGAGATATCAATTTTGCTAGACCACTATGGTCCTTTATTAACAGAAAAGCAGCTCGACATAATGAGTCTTTATTATAATGAAGATTTATCTTTAGCTGAAATATCTGAGATAAATAAAACTAGTAGGCAGGCAATATATGATTTAATAAAAAGGTGCTGTAAGCAGCTTTTAGTCCATGAAGAAAAGCTTGGATTAATGAGAAAACAAAATTACAGATTAAAGAAAAAAGATGATTTGCTTAAAAAATTAAAAGAAGATCATTTAGATGAAAAACTGTTAAATTATATAGAGATAAATATAGATGATATTCTAAATGCTTAGGAGGGTTGAGCATGGCTTTTGATGGTTTAGCATCTAAACTACAAGATGCACTTAAAAAACTTAAGGGAAAAGGTAAACTTACTGAAAAAGATATAAAAGAAGCCATGAGAGAAGTTAAACTTGCGCTTTTAGAAGCGGATGTTAACTACAAGGTAGTAAAACAATTTGTATCAACAGTAAGTGGAAAATGTATCAATGAGGAAATTTTAGGAAGCTTAACTCCAGGACAGCAAGTTGTAAAAGTTGTAAATGAAGAACTTACAGCGCTTATGGGAGAATCAGAAAGCAAGCTTAAGTATTCTGATAATGGGCCAACAGTATTTATGCTAGTTGGACTTCAAGGTGCAGGTAAAACAACAATGGCTGGAAAACTAGCACTTCACCTTAGAAAAGGGAATAAAAAACCATTATTAGTTGCTTGTGATATATATAGACCAGCTGCTATAAAACAATTAGAAGTGGTTGGAAAACAAATAGATATTCCAGTATTTTCTTTAGGGGATAAAGTCAAGGCAGTGGATATTGCTAAAGCTGGTATAAAGCATGCTAAAGAAAATGGTAATAATATAGTAATAATAGATACAGCAGGTAGACTTCATATAGACGAAGATCTTATGCAGGAATTACAAGATGTAAAGGCTGCAACAAATCCTAATGAAATACTATTAGTAGTAGATTCTATGACAGGACAAGATGCTGTAAATGTAGCAGAAAGCTTTAATAATTCTCTAGATATAAGTGGAGTAATCCTTACAAAGCTAGATGGAGATACAAGAGGTGGAGCTGCACTTTCTATAAGACATATTACTGAAAAACCTATAAAATTTGTTGGTGTTGGTGAAAAGATGAATGATATTGAAGTATTTCATCCAGATAGAATGGCATCAAGAATATTAGGTATGGGAGATGTCTTATCTTTAATAGAAAAAGCTAAACAGTCCATAGATGAAAAAGAAGCTTTAGAGCTTAGTGAAAAGATGATGAATCAAGAGTTTAACTATGATGATTATCTAATGGCTATGGAGCAAATGAGCAAACTTGGACCTTTAAATAAGCTAATGGAGATGATTCCTGGAGTTAATACAAAGGAATTACAAGGTGTAGATTTTGGTGCTGGAGAAAAACAATTAGGCAGAGTAAAAGCTATAATTCAATCTATGACAGCAAAAGAAAGAAAAAATCCTACTTTAATTGCAAGTTCTAGTTCAAGAAAGAAAAGAGTTGCAAAGGGGTCAGGAACTACAATACAAGAAATTAATAAGCTTATAAAGGGTCATGATATGATGAAAAAACAAATGAAGCAAATGAAAGCTTTCACTAAAAATTCATCAAAAAAAGGTTTCTTAGGTAAAATGCCTTTTATGAAATAAATTTAAATTTTAGGAGGAAAATACAAATGGCAGTTAAAATAAGATTAAGAAGAATGGGTGCTAAAAAGGCTCCTTTTTATAGAGTGGTTGTTGCAGATTCAAGATGTCCAAGAGATGGAAGATTCATAGAGGAAATAGGATACTACAATCCAGTAGCTAAACCAGAAGCAGAAGTTAAAATAGATTCTGAAAAAGCTGACAAATGGTTAAAAAATGGTGCTCAACCAACAGACGTAGTTAAGAGACTTTTCACAAAAGCTGGAATAAAATAATATTTCCTAGGAGGAAAGTATTAATATGAAGGAATTAGTGGAAGTAATAGCTAAGTCACTAGTGGATAAACCTGAAGAGGTATCAGTTACTGAGACTTTTTTAGATGATAAAATCATATTAAAGCTTAAAGTATCTAAAGAAGATACAGGAAAGATTATTGGAAAGCAAGGTAGAGTGGCAAGGGCTATAAGAGCTATTGTAAAATCTTGCTCAGGAAAAGAAAAGAAAAAAATCTTAGTAGAAATTATTTAAAGAGTTAGGTTATTCCTAACTCTTTTCTATATAAAAAAAGAGGTGAATGTTTTGAGAGAATTTTTAAGAGTAGGACAAATTACAAATACCCATGGAGTTAGAGGGGAAGTTAAGGTTTTACCACTAACTGACGATATGAGAAGGTTTGACGATTTAGAGTATATTTATATAAAAGGAAAAGAAGTTAAAATAGAAAATGTTAAATATTTAAAAGATAAGGTTATTTTAAAACTTCAAGGTATAGACTCTATGAATGATGCTGAAAAGTTAAAACCAACATATCTAGAAATTAAAAGAGAGCAGGCTATAGAACTTCCTGAGGATACTTATTTTATAACAGATCTTTTAGAATGTAAGGTAGTTGATACTAATGGATTTGAATATGGAGCTATAAAAGAAGTTATTAAAACTCCGAATAATGATGTTTATTGGGTAAAGGGAAAAAAAGAGATACTTATACCTGTTTTAAAGGAAATAGTTTTAGAAATTGATATAGAAAATAAAAATATATTAATAAAACCATCAGGAGAATGGCAAGATGAAGATTAGTGTGTTAACCTTATTTCCTGGTATGTTTAATATATTTAACGAAAGTATAATAGGAAAGGCTAGAGAAAAAAACTTAATAGAGTTAGATATAATAAATATGAGAGACTTTACTAAGAATAAACATAAAAAAGTTGATGATTACCCCTATGGTGGGGGAGCGGGAATGGTAATATCTCCTCAACCCGTTGTAGATTCTATAAGATTTGCAAAGGAAAGCAATAAAGGAAAAGTAATATTTTTAGGACCAAGAGGAGTAACTTTTAATCAAGGTATAGCTAAAAAATTGTCAAAAGAAGAAAATCTTATATTTGTTTGTGGTCATTATGAAGGAATTGATGAGAGAGCATATAAATATTTTGATATGGAGATATCCTTAGGAGATTTTGTTTTAACGGGAGGAGAAATGGCATCTATTCCTGTTATAGATAGTATATGTAGGCTTATTCCTGGGGTTTTAGGAAAAGAAGAGAGTTTTATGGAAGAGAGTTTTTATGATGGAACACTTGAATATCCTCAGTATACAAGACCAGAAGACTTTGAAGGTGAAAAAGTTCCAGATATTTTACTTTCAGGACATCATGAAAATATAAGAAAATGGAGAAGAAAGCAATCACTTTTAATTACAAAAGAAAAAAGACCAGATTTATTTAACACTTTAGAGTTAAGTAAAGGAGATAAAAAATTATTAAAATAAAAGTATTGAATAGATATTTAAGTTATGATAGAATAAGCTTTGTGTTAGTACGGGCGTTCCTCTGACATATATTTTGTTTAAGAGCGTCAAATACATAATTTAGGAGGGACTACACATGAACGAATTAATAAGATCAATTGAAAATGAACAAATAAGAGAGGATTTAGTTAAATTTAGCGTTGGAGATACTGTTAAAGTACACGTTAGAATTAAAGAAGGTAACAGAGAAAGAATTCAAGTATTTGAAGGAACTGTTATAAAGAAACAAAACGGCGGATTAAGAGAAACTTTCACAGTAAGAAGAGTTGCTTATGGAACTGGTGTTGAAAGAACTTTCCCAATGAACGCTCCAATTATAGAAAAAGTTGAAGTTGTAAGATTAGGTAAAGTTAGAAGAGCTAAATTATACTATTTAAGAGATAGAGTAGGTAAAGCTGCTAAAGTTAAAGAATTAAAAACTAGATAATTCTAGACAATTTTAGTATAGAATTAATGGGACTTATAAAAGTCCCATTTTTTTGTATTTATATATATTTTTTTATGAAAGGATGATACATATATGGCGATAAATTGGTTTCCAGGGCATATGGTAAAAACTAAGAGAGAAATAAAAGAAAATTTAAAGCTTGTTGATGCTGTTATAGAGATAAGGGATGCTAGAATACCTTATTCATCAAAAAATCCTGATATTGATGTTCTTTGTAAGGGAAAGCCTAGAATAATACTTTTAAATAAAAGTGATTTATCCGATGCAAAAATAACAAAGGAATGGAAAAAAACTTTAGAAAATCATGAAACTATAGTTTTAGAAGTAAATGCTCTAAAGGCAGATGGTCTTAAAAATATAAAACCTGCTCTTTTAAAACTTCTTAAAGAAAAACATGATAGATTAAAAGCTAAAGGTCTTGTAAATATAACTACTAGGGTTATGGTTGTTGGCATACCTAATGTAGGAAAATCAACATTTATAAATAAAATGGCTAAAAATAATATTGCTAAAACTGGGGATAGACCAGGAGTGACTAAATCTAAACAATGGATAAAAACATCTATAGGAATAGAACTTTTAGATACACCAGGTGTTTTATGGCCTAAGTTTGAGGATGAACAAGTGGGGCTTAATTTAGCTTTTACAGGGGCTATAAAGGATGAAATAATGGATATAGAAGAGCTAGCTTTTAATTTAGTTAAGAAGCTTGAAGTTGATTTTAAAGAACAATTAATGGAAAGATATAAGTTAGATAGTTTAAGTGAAGAGACTATTGAAAATTTAGATACTATAGCAAGAAAAAGAGGTTGTTTAATTTCTGGTGGAAACATTGATTATAATAGAATTGCAGTTATACTATTAGATGAATTTAGAGGAGGAAAAATAGGAAAGATATCTTTAGAAAGGCCTTAAAGGGAGGTATTTTTCATTATGGAAAAATTACTAGAAGTTATAGATGATTTATCTTCTTATTCTTTCAAAGATATTAAAGAAAGAGCGGAAAAAATTAATATTAATAAGGATTCAATAGATGATTTAAACATGGTAGTTGATAGCCTTTTAAATGATTCTAGAAAGAATGTTATAGGTCTTGGAAATAGACTAGAAAAAAAGATAAATAAATATATTGAAGAAAAAGAAAGAGTTAAATCTATGTATAGATTTGATAAAGCTTTTTTAAATGACGGACTTATAGCAGGAGTTGATGAAGTAGGGAGAGGTCCACTTGCAGGTCCTATAGTTGCTTGTGCCGTTATACTTAACTTAGATGATATAGATAAAATTATATTAGAGATAAACGATTCAAAGCTTTTATCAAGAGAAAAGAGAGAAGAATTAGATAAAATAATAAGAAAAAAGGCTATAAGCTTTTCTATAGCTGAAATTGATAATAAAGAAATAGATGAAAAAGGTATAGGTTATGCTAATAATAAAATTTTTATAGATGCTTGTATGAATCTTAGCGAAAAACCAGATTTAGTGTTATCTGATGGATATTTAATAAAAGGTATTTCATTAAATAATAAATGCGTTGTTAAGGGTGATAGAAAGAGTGCTTCTATTGCTTGTGCATCTATTGTAGCTAAAGTATATAGGGACAGTATTATGAGAAAATATCATGATAAATATCCTGATTATGATTTTGATAATAATGTAGGATATGGAACTCAAAAACACTTAAGTGGTATAAAAAGATATGGAATTACTCCTATTCATAGAGAAAGTTTTTTAAAAAATATATTAAATAATTTATAAATATTTTTAAGTTATAAGAATAAGAATTATCTTTAAATTATAAATAAGATAATTAACTATAGTTTTAAATAGTAATTAGCTATTTTTTATGAAAATATTTTATTAGAATTAAATAATATATATTTAAAATTTAAATAAAGAAATATTAATCTCAAAAATATTTTCATAAAATCTAATTTAATCGAAAAGCATCTTCTATATAGTTTAGGGTATAATTTGTCCTATTTAAATCAAAAATAATTTCAATTCCATCAA
>CAUWNL010000126.1:0-7624 GCA_963559995.1 uncultured Sarcina sp. | reverse complement strand
AGTAATTAATTTATTTAATGAACATTATAAGAATGAAAATAAAAAAGAATAAAAATTACCTGAATTCAAATAAAAGTAAAAAATAAGATGGAATGATAATAATAATTGAATGAAATAAAAAAAAATCTTAAAAAATAGTGAAAAATTTAAAAAAAATGTTTAAAAGCTAGTGGAATAGTAGTATAATCAGAATAAAGGTTAATAAGTAGCTACTCAATAGTTTGACAAACATTTGACAAATAGAGGAGGATTTTTAATAATGGACACAAGAGAAGTAATAAATAAATTACATAACCAAGAAGCAAAGGAACCTAAAACTGTTAATAATCATGGTCATGAACATGGCGCAGATGATTATGACTATATGAAAGCTGTTGCTGAATATAAGAAAACATTCGCATCAAAGAAAGATGTAATAGAAAAAGCTGCTGATCCAGCAGTAAGGGAAATGCTATTACATATGGAGAAGCTAGGAATAGATACTCCTTTTGATAGATTTGATAAGCAAAAACCACAATGTAGTTTTGGTATAGCAGGAGTATGTTGCCGTATATGTACAATGGGACCTTGTAAAATAACTGCTAAAAGTCCAAGAGGGGTTTGTGGTGCTGATGCTGACCTTATCGTTGCTAGAAATATCTTAAGAAGTATGGCGGGGGGTGTTGCAGCTCATGGCGCTCATGGTAGAGAAGTTATACTTGCATTAAGATTTGCAGCAGAAGGAAAATTAAACTTACCTATATTAGGAGAAAACATATTAAGAGAAAGTGCTCCTAAATTGGGAATAAAAGGTGCAGAAAAAATGTCAGTTAAAGAACTTGCATTAGCAGTTTCAGATGTATTACTTGCTGATATGTCAAGATCTCTCCCTGATGAATATCAAACAATAAAAGGATTTGCTCCTGCTGAAAGACAAGAAAAATGGAAAGAGATGAATATACTCCCTATATCAGCTTACCATGAGGTTTTTGAAGCATTACATAGATCAAATGAAGCAACAGATGGAGATTGGAGAAACATAATGCAAGAATTTGCAAGATGTGGTCTTACATTCTTATTCTCAGGCGTTGTAGCACCAGCTGTTGCAACAGACGCTTTATTTGGATTACCAAAGAGACAAACATCAAGAGTTAATGTTGGAGCATTAGAAGAGGGTTACGTAAACATAGCCGTTCATGGACATTTACCAGTTCTTGTTAGCGAAATCATAAAACAAGGTAGAAGTGAAGAGTTCATAAACTTAGCTAAATCAAAAGGAGCTAAAGGAATTAAATTCTACGGAATTTGTTGTACAGGTCTTTCATCAATGTATAGATATGGTGATGTAGTTCCACTATCTAACTCTGTTGGAGCTGAACTTATACTTGGAACAGGAGCATTAGATTGTTGGGTTGCTGATGTACAAGACGTATTCCCAGGAATCATGGATGTTGCTAGATGCTTTAAGACTACAGTAATTACAACAAGTGATTCTGCTAGACTTCCAGGTGCTGAGCATTATGCTTATGATCACTATCATTCAAATGTAGACCAAACAGAAGCTATAGCTAGAAAGATAATGACAAGAGCTATAGAAAGCTATACTGAAAGACGTGACGTACCAGTTCATATACCAAACTATGAAGTTGAAGCTGAAGTTGGATTTACTTCTGAATATGTAAAAGAAAGATATGGAGGAAGTATGAAACCACTTGCTGATGCAGTTAAGAGTGGTAAAGTATTAGGTATAGTTAACCTAGTTGGTTGCTGTAATCCAAGAGTTGTTTATGAAAGAGCAATTGTTGATGTTACAACAAAATTACTTGAAAACAACATTCTTATATTAACAAATGGTTGTGCATCATTCCCACTATTAAAAACAGGAATGTGTGCTGTTAAAGCTCAAGAATTAGCTGGAGAAGGATTAAGAAGTATCTTAGGAGATGACCTTCCACCAATATGGCATGTTGGAGAATGTGTTGATAATACAAGATCAACTGAAATATTTGGAGGAGTTGCTGCAGAACTTGGACTAGAAATGAAGGACATGCCTTATGCAATGTCAAGTCCAGAATGGGCAAATGAAAAAGGTATTGGAGCATCATATTGCTTCAGACTTATGGGAATTAACACATATCACTGTGTATATCCACCAGCTCATGGTTCACAAAACGTAATGAACTATATCTTAGATTCAAGCAAGACTTTAGGTTCAACTATGAACATTGAAGTAGATCCTCTTAAATTAGCAGATAAGATAATAGAAAATATGAAAAACAAGAGAAGAGCATTAGGTTGGGTTGTTGAATAATATTTTTAAATTATAAAATATACAAAGTTGAGATAAAAGCCATAACATATATTTATGTTGTGGCTTTTATTGCATTAAAATCAATAATTATAAATTAGGTTTACAAAAATTATGTATGAATGTAAACTTAAGAGGACTTAATAATTACTAAAAAAGAGGGGAGGAGATTTGAAAGAGAGCGCTATCTTTCAAATTGTTTTATGAGTAGTAATAAAGTAGATTTATATATTAAGAAATCTATAATAGAGAATAGATATATATTATTTATTGTTATTATATCAATTATGGCCATTGCTATTAGGTATAGCTTTTTAAATATAGTAAGTTCTGATTATACTTATTTTTTAAGAGTATGGTTTGATACATTAAAAAGTAATGGAGGAATATTTGCTATAAAAAATCATATAGGAAATTATACAGCGCCATATATGTATATATTGGCTGTTTTAACATACTTACCTATAAAAAGTTTATATAGTATAAAGATTGTTTCAATAATATTTGATTTTATAGGAGCAGGTATGTGCGGACTTATAGTATATAAGTTATCTGAAAAAAGAAAAAATAGAAAGCTTTTATCAGTTATTACTTATGCAGTAGTTTTATTTAGTCCTACAGTAGTATTAGATAGTTCAGCATGGGGTCAATGTGACATAATATATACAACCTTTGTGCTTATATCCTTATATTTTTTATTTGATAAGAAATATACTAAAGCATTTATATTTTTAGGACTTGCTTTTTCATTTAAATTACAAACTATTTTTATTTTACCATTATATGTGATTCTATATTTTAAAGATGAGGATATGTCAATTTTGAATTTTTTAATGATTCCTATAACTATATTTGTTATAAACATTCCAGCACTTTTACTTGGAAGACCTATTTCAAGTTTTATATCTCAATATATGACTCAAATAGGACAATATAAAGAGCTAACTATGAATCTTACAAATATATATACATTTATGCCGGATTATTATAAAACTTTTGCAACAGCAGGAATTATATTTACAATATTTCTTTTTGCAATACTTACCATGTTTATTATAAGTTATGAATTTAAAATGAATAATAAGATAATACTTCAATTAGGGATACTTTCTATATTAATTTGCAACTACTTTTTACCGTCAATGCACGAGAGATATATATTTATGGCAGGAATATTAGCTATAGTATACTTTTTTCTTGATAATAAAAAATGGTATATTCCTCTTGGGGTTATGGGAACATCATTTTTTTGTTATATAAATTATTTATTTAATTACTTGATGTTTCCAAAGCAGATTATGGCTATTGTTTTTCTTTTAGTTATTATTAAATTAACCATTGATTTAGTAAGGAATATAATAGATGAAAAATTAAAGAAAGTAAAAAAATAATGTTTAGAGAGTATTAAAAGTAATATTTAATTAAATTAGTAAATTACAAAGAGACTATAGAAAAATTTAAATAATCAATAAAGGCTTAGATTAATACTAATGAGTAAAGGATAGGCATTTTAAATTAATGATTATTTATTTTTATATAGTCTCTTTTACTTATATATTTATTTTAATTCTAAAATTATTAGGCACAAAGAAATCTATTTAAATAACTTTCCATTTTAGGTTTTAGTATACCTGTATTTTCTTTAGCATTAAATTTACTACTTTGTCCATCTAATGCATAACCAGTTTTGATGTTCACGTAACCATCATTATAACTTAATAGAAAACCAACATCAGAGGTATAACTTAGTACTAAATCTCCTATATTTGCGCAATTATTTTCATTAAATATTGTATTTCCATCTAGTAGATGAATTTCATCTTTTGTACAAACTTTTTTGTATGCAAATGGGATAAATATATCTTTATTTTCAGTGGTAAATAGTTCTATAAATGAGTCAACTAGCTCTTGTCTATTAAACCCGTAGTCATCAAGACTTTCATTTTCTTCTAAGTATTTAGTTTTAAAATCATTTTCTACTATTTTAATAGAATTTCCTAATAAACCAGCTAAATTTAAATCTGAAAATTTCACTATTCTTTCTTTCATGTCATTACCCCCGTATGAAAAAGTATTTTATAGAAAAAAATATTTTTAAAACAAATTAAATTAAAAAATGTTTGTTAATACCATTATATAAAAAAATATCAAATTGTCAAAGGTAATTTATAAATTAATTTTAATAATTAGATAATTTTAATAATAAAATTAATTTAATATTAGAAAAAATACTTAAATTTAGATTATTTAAATAAAAAAATATGAAAATATTATAAAAATAATATTTTTCAATATTAATTAAAAAAATACAAAAAGAGCTATAATCTCTTAAAAGATTATAGCTCTTTTTACCAATTAAGCATTGGTTATGAAATATAAAATAAACTATTTCATAGTTGTAAGCCTAAACATTATATCATATGTTTTATAGAAATAATTTAATTTTATTCTCATGTTAATTATATCACTATGCCATATTTTATGCAATGTTATATAAGGTGTCTAAGTAATTTCATCTATTGTTCCCTTAGGTTATATCAATGTTTTTCAATTTATTTTTTAATTCAAATAGAGTACTTTCTAATGAATCTATTTTATTAGAAATAACCTTTCTTTTTTCTTTATTAGTAGTTTTACTTAGACATTCATTTGCATTATCAATATCAGTTAAAATTTCTAAGATTAAAAGTGTATATTCCCAAGCACTTTTACTCATAAAATCCTCCATAGAATTATTATGAAAAATATTTTTTAAATAACTTATTTTTCATTTTTACATTTATTAATATGCCAGATTTCATCACAATATTGCTTAATTGTTCTATCACTTGAGAATTTACCAGCATTGCAGATATTTAAGAAACATTTTTTAGCCCAAAGAAGTCTATCTTTATAAGTTTCAAAAACTTTGCCCTGAGTTTCTTTAAAACTTTGAAAATCAGCAAGAACAAAATATTGATCTCCTTCATTCATAAGAGAATTAAATAAATCTTTATAATCATTATTTAAATTATCTTTGAATGTTCCATCAACTAAAGTATTTATAACTCTTCTTAAGCTTTCATTATTATTGTAATAATCCCATGGATTATAGTAACGTCTTAAGTTTTCTATATCTTCTACTTTTAAACCAAAGATAAAATTATTTTCATAACCACTTTCATTTACTATCTCAATATTAGCACCGTCTAAGGTTCCAAAGGTTGGAGCACCATTTAGCATAAGTTTCATGTTTCCAGTTCCTGAGGCTTCTTTTCCCGCAGTTGAAATTTGTTTTGAAATGTCGGCAGCAGGACATAGTTTTTCTGCATATGATACTCTATAATTTTTAACAAAAACTACTTTAAGCTTTTCTTTTAAATCAGCATCATTGTTTACTAGATTAGCAATATCATTTGTAAATTTAACAATTGACTTTGCTCTTCTATAGCCTGGAAAAGCTTTAGCACCAAATATAAATGTACATTTTGGAATATCAAGGTTAGGATTTTCTTTTAATCTAAAATAAAGGTCTAAGATATAAAATGAATTTAAAAGTTGTCTTTTATATTCATGAAGTCTTTTTATTTGAATATCAAATAGAGAGGTTGGGTCTATATCTATACCTTCATTTTCTTTTATAAACTTTGCAAGTTGTTTCTTTTTAGTAAGTTTTATATCTAAAAATCTTTCTAGGACTTCTTTATCATCAGAAAATTTTTTAAGTTCATTTAGTTTATCTAAATCCTTAACCCAAGTTTCATCTCCTAGAAGCTCAGTTATCATCTCTGATAATTCCTTATTACATAATCTAAGCCAACGTCTTGGAGTAATTCCATTTGTTTTATTTTGAAATTTTTCAGGATATAGCTTATACCAATTATTAAGTTCTGAATTTTTAAGAATGTCAGTATGAAGCTTAGCAACTCCATTTACTGCAAATCCAATACTAATTGCTAAGTTGGCCATTCTAATTTGTCCATTAAAGTTATTTATTATTGAGAATTCATTTATTTGATGCTCATTATATCCTTTAGATTTTAGTTTAGTTATAAATACTGAATTAATTATATTTATTATTTCAAGTATTCTAGGGAAAAGACATCTAAATAGTTCAGCATCCCATTTTTCTAAAGCTTCTGCTAAAATGGTGTGATTTGTATAGGCAAAAGTTTTTTCGCAGATATTTAAGGCTGTATGGAACTCTAGCCCCTCCTCATCAACTAAAATTCTTATAAGTTCAGGAATTCCAAGGACAGGGTGCGTATCATTTAGCTGTATTACATTAAATGATGCAAAATCTTCAGTAATGGTTTTGTGTACTTCTTTATATTTTCTGATTATATCTTTTAAAGATGCACTAACTAAAAGGTATTGCTGTCTAAGCCTTAATACTTTACCAGAGTGTCCTGTATCATTTGGATATAATACTCTTGAAATATTATCTGCTTTATTTTTTAAGTCTAATGATTCAGAGTATTGCTGGGAATTATAGAGGTCAAAGTTAAATTCTTCTAAGGGTTCACACTTCCATAATCTTAAAGTGTTTATATTTTTACTTTTATAGCCTATTATAGGAGTATCATATGGAATAGCTTTAACTGTCATATCGGCAAATTCAACTAAAGTTGATTCATCATCACGTCTTATACTCCATGGGTCACCGTACTTAAGCCAACTATCTGCACTTTCATTTTGGTTACCATCTTTAAATTCTTGTTTGAAAAGACCATTGCTATATCTTATACCATAACCTGTAAGAGGAACTTCAAGGGTAGCTCCAGAATCCATAAAACATGCAGCAAGTCGTCCAAGACCACCATTTCCAAGGCCAGCATCCTCTTCAATTTCCTCTATTACATTTAGATTTAAACCAAATTCATCAAGTATTTCTTTAACGTTATCATAAATTCCAAGATTTATAAGGTTATTCCCAAGGGCTCTACCCATTAAAAATTCAGCGGAGAAATAATAAGCATTTTTAGTGTTTTTATAAGATTCATCTGTATTATTCCAATCATTAATAATATTTTCTAATAAGGTTAGTGATAAGGCATTAAAAAGTTCAAAATCTTTAGCAGTTTCTAATGTTCTACGATACTTAATTTTTAAATATCTTTCCATACCAGTTCTTATTGTTTCTTTGTTCAATTTGTTCATAATATTCACACCTTCCATATAATTTTGAATGTGTTGTGTTTTTTAGATAATTAAACAGTAAATAATTTATTTTAACCTTTTATATTTTATACTTATAAAAAGATTAATTTTTATATTTATTATTGAGAAATATTATGATTGGGTTATTAGCGTATTACATATAGTATTAATTCTATATAAACTATGCAATGGTTATGT
>CAUWNL010000125.1:0-7664 GCA_963559995.1 uncultured Sarcina sp. | reverse complement strand
ATATTTAAGCTGTTTTACCACTATCATTTAAGCCTTTATCTTCATGCTCTACTTTATTAAGCTTCTTCCACATCATAACACCGTACACAGCATTTGTTACGTATTGTATCCACATCATAGCTCCTGATAAAGAACTAAATGAAAATGATGTTTTAGTAAATAATGATGTGAAATAAAGAATTGCTCCTACTCCATCTGATAATATCCAAAAATACCAAGTTTCTTTAAATCTTTTTGTTGAAACTATAACTGCAAATATTGTTACAGTTGCTGTAAATGAATCTATGTAAAACAAATGATCCTCTGGTATTCTAAATCCTAATATTGGTTGTAATATATTTGGAAGGTTATATATAAATAATGCATATAATCCCCAAAGTATAAGTACACCTGGCACTATAAGTCCTATTTGTTTTTTACTTAAGCTTCTAACCTCTATTGTTGATTCAGTTGTATTATCATGTCTTGACTCTCTTGCACTCTTTTTCCATGCAAAATATCCATATATGTTCATCGGTAACATATATATAACATAAAGAATTACTTCAGCATACATATGATTTGTAATTGATATAAATATGTAAAAACAAGTATTTATTATTCCCCAAGTATAAGCTGCAACTTCTGCCCTTGCTGTATAGATACCTGCAAAAAGTCCTGAAATTGTAGATATAATTGAAGCTATTAAAACTATAACTATTCCTGTAGTAAAAGTTTTTTCATTATATAATTCCAATCCAAATGTAAATATGTTAAAGCAAAAGAATACTAAAAAGTATATCTTATGAAAAGTAGAATATTTTTTGAAAAAATTCATGATCTCTGCCACTCCTTAATTTTTTTCTTCCTTTAATATAATACGTATATCTATATTAAATGTAAAGTATTTTTTTTATTTATTTAATATTAAATAAAATCTATTAATCTTTTTTCAAAAAATGTATTTTTTTGTTTCTATTTATTTTATAATTTAATTGAGTTTATATTCTTAATAATAATTAAACCAAAAAATATTTTTATATTCATATATATAAAAACATGTATTATATTTCAATAAAACACTATAAATTTACATAATTAAATTATCTATCAAATTGTCTTTCTATAATGATATAACAGCTCGTTTATAATTGATGATATAATAATTATGCATATATTATAAGAGTAGTCCAAATCCCTCTCATAAGAGTTTAAATATTTATTATTTTTGTAATCAATATATACTTCATCTAAAAAATCTCTTATATTTCTAGAATAATCCAAGTTTATTTTTATATTTTTTTTAAAAAAATAATTTCTTGATATTAAATTAAGTTTCTTTTCATAAGCGATATGCC
Source organism: uncultured Sarcina sp. (assembly GCA_963559995.1). Classification (GTDB taxonomy): domain Bacteria; phylum Bacillota; class Clostridia; order Clostridiales; family Clostridiaceae; genus Sarcina. The sequence goes on along the minus strand of CAUWNL010000125.1, from coordinate 6,327 downwards.
TAACCATACTATGTTTAAACTCCCATCTTTCACTTTCATCATGTGGAACACAAAAAAAGTCACATATAAAATGGCATATTACTCCTAGTTCCTGACTAAAGTTACAAAAAAATTTTTTATTTTGTATATCATTTAAATCGTTTATCTTTGCTAAATCCTCTATCTTATTTACTATAATATCATAAGATTCTTTTCTATAATGTTTTTTCAACTTATACTTTGAAATCATATCTGGCTTTACATTTCCATAAATAAAATTCTTTTTCTTTATAATGGATTTTTTCATTGGTTCTAGACCACTATATATTTTATTTGCTATTAAAATATGAGTCCTTGGGTCCATTAAATTCACCTTCTTTTATATTCTAAATCTTTATATATTCTTATTATACATCAAAAGCTCCTTGCTAACTTTATTTTTTAATTTTGTTAAAATATTATAAAATAATTTATATTTGGTATAATGAAGGTCTTTTTATATAAATTCTTTTAAGTTAATAATACTTTAATAACAAGACTTTACTTTTATTATTCGCTTTATTTTATATTTAATTCTCACTCATTTAAATTAACATTTTATTCATGCTTGAGTTTAAATTTTTAAAATAAAATAGGTTGCATCAAAATTAATAAATAATTATTTATTAATATGATACAACCTATTTTGTTACCTTTAAATTTACTTCATTAAAATAGAATCTTATATAAGCTCTAGAAGTTTTAACACCTCTTTTGCTATATTTCTTTCTTTTCCTTTATAAGGATAAGAATGAATATGAATAGCTGGATTAAAATTAAGCTCAATTATAGCATAAGGTGACTCAGCATTTCTATAATCCTCTAGCATCATATCTACTCCACATATTCTAGCATTAGCAGCTTTTGCAGCTAAAACAGCTATATTTTTAAATCTTTCTGGAATTAAATCTGTATAGTCTATACTATCCCCACCTGTGCTTATATTGGAGTTTTCTCTTAAATAAACTATTTCATCTTTTTTAGGAATATAGTCAAAATCTAAATCTCTTTGTTTTAAAAACAACCTAGCATTATCATCCAACCTTATTTTTTCTAAAGGTTTTTTATATCCTTTTCCCCTTAATGAACTTTGATTTTTTATTTCTATTAATTCCCTTATGTTCTTTTTGCCATCACCTACGCAATTAGCAGGAACTCTATGAAGTATTCCACACACCTTGTCATCAATAACTAAAAATCTATATTCTTTCCCTTTTATAAACTCTTCAACTAAAACTGTATTATCATTATTAAATGCTAGTTTTAACCCTTCATATAAATCTTTTTTAGAAGCACCTTCTGGGAATATACTTATTCCTAAACCAAAGTTTGTTGATTTTGGTTTAATAACTGAAGGCTTTCCTATAAAGTCATCTATATTTAATTTTGCATCTTCTATATTAGTAAACTCTTTTCCATTTGGTACCTTTATGTTATTTTCTTCTAAAACTTTTTTAGTTACTACTTTATTCTCCATAACTAAAACTGTTATGTAATTATCCTTTGAAGTTTTAGTTGCCTGCTTTACATATTCCTTTATATCTCCCTTTTCTAAAGATATAAAGTTATCATTTCTATCTACTACTTTTGTTTTTATTCCTCTCTTTATAGCTTCCTTCATAAGTATTTGAGTAGAAAGTTCTAAATCTTCAAAACCTTCTAGTTTATATCTATTATTATATGCTAAGTCCTTATATTTCTTAGAGAGGTTTAAATTAAAGTTTACAAAGCCCTCTTCTTTTATTCTTTCTCTTATCTTATAACTATAAGTGTTTTTATAATCATTTATAACATTTTTCTTATCTTTTATTATTTCTTCTAAGTTTAAATTAAAATCCTTATTTATAATAGACATTTTTTCTAATATATAATGTCCCCAATCTTCTTTAGAAATAGTTTTTCCATCTCTTAAAAGATTTATATTATCTAATCCTAAAAGACTTATATCTAACTGATTTTTCAAGGATTCCTCTTGCCATAAATTATATTCACTTTCATCTTCATTAAGTAAAAATAAAGTGAAAAGATTAATGAATTTTAAATCTTCTAATGTTATTCCAACCTTTGCTAGAGGATTAATATCTATGCTTCTTATTTCTAAATAATTTATTCCACCCTCTAAAAGAGATTTTTTAAGATTATAATTATCCTTAGCCTTTAATCTTACCTGACTATATAATTCCTTATAATTTGATATAACCTTATCCCAAACAAAGTTATCTAAACTTTCTATATAAGACTTAACACTTTTATAATCAGGATATATATTAGTATTATTTTTATACCCTAGTGAACTATTTCTATAAGATGTAACAAACTTATCACCATAAACTTCATCATTTATTTTACAAATATTATTTAAGATATCCTCATCATAGCTTTTATGAATAACAGGTGATGACCCTAAAAGATATATAATAAACCATCTATATCTTAAATAATTTCTTGTAACTTTTAAGTATATAGAATCTTTAAATTCTTTATAAGATATATTTTCATCTTCTCTCTTTTCAAAAAGCTTCTTTATTAATGCTTCATTAAAAGAAAAATTATAATGTATTCCCGATATAAGCTGTTTTTTAGCTCCATATTTTTTTACTAAACCCTCTCTATATTCCCTAGCCTCATTTCCTTTTTTAGTTGAGGAATATTTAGCAACCATTATATCTTTTTCATTTTCTATAATACAAGGCATAGATTCTGGCCAAAGATATTCATCTTTAATCTCTAAAGAAACAATATCATAAAGAATATTTAATGCTTGAAATACCGCCTCTGTACTTTTCATAACAGGAGTTATCATTTCCACCTGACTTTCTGAAAAATCTGTCGTTATATAGGGATTCTCTAATTTATCACCGAAAACATCTGGATGCATTTTCGATGAAAGTACACCGTTTTTATTCACCCTTAAAGATTCTAACTCTACGCCAAAGCCACCCTTTAAAAGCTCACTTCCACTTATTAATTCTCTTACTTTTTCTAACATTTCATCCTCCTAAAAATTATTTTTCCCTTAAATATTTATATAAAGTACTATTTAGACTTTTTATATTATTTCGTATCTGTTATTATATTCATTAAGAATAAAACTAATCTATTACCATTTGTTAAATCTAAGCTATAATAACTCCAAATACCGTCTTTTCTACAAACCACTAATCCACAATCCATAAGAACATTCATATGATGGGATAATGTTGGCTGAGTAAACTCAAAATCTTTCAATATGGTACAGGCGCATTTCTCACCATGAGATAGCATATTTATTATTTTTAATCTACTAGAATTGCTAAGAGCCTTAAAAATCTTAGCATTTATATCATATATACTTTCCATAGACTCTCCTTATATAGATATTTTTCTATGTTTAGTATATATTCTCTCTATTATTCTTGTCAATTATTATAACTATGTTTTGCTTTAAACAAGATAATGATTAAAATAATTAGTAAGCTTTATTTTCATTTATATAGATATACTTCCATCTATATAAATAATATTGTTAATTTATATACACATAAAATAAAGTCACATCAAAATGACATGACTTTATTTTATATCTAATTTAATGATTTATAATTTTACCATCTACTCTTTTATTATAGAAAAAACTTATACAAGCAGCTACAATAACTACTATATATCCTATTATACTATTCTCTCCCGGTATTTGACTAAATACCAATATTGAAAAGAATGTAGCAAATATCACTTGGCTATATCCAAATATAGATATATCTTTAGCTGCAGCATATTTATATGCAAGGGTAGCTCCAAACTGCCCAAAAATTGTACAAAGACCCGCACCTACTAAATATATAGTTTGCATCATTGTCATAGGAGTATAATTAAATATCATATATATAGCTCCACTTAAAATTGATACTATTGCAAACCAAAACACTATAGTCTGAGGGCTTTCTTTCCCACCTAAATATCTTATACAAGTAAATGCCACTCCAATTGCAACTGCTCCTAAGATAGCCATAAACGCTGGGAATATAGGCATAGTAGAACCTGGACCAAGTATTATAACAACTCCAATAAAAGCTACTATTAAGGCTCCAATTTGAAACTTTCTTATTTTTTCTTTCAAAAATAAGAAACTAAATATTATTATAAAAAATGGTCCTAATTGATTTAACATAGTAGCGTTAGGAAGCATTAGTCTACCTATAGCATAAAAGTTTGCTAAAGCCCCTAACGTTCCTATACATCCCCTTAGTAATAATATCTTTCTATTCCCCTTATGGCCAAAAATAGATTCCTTGTTTTTGGCTAAAAGGAATATTGCTAAAAATAAACATGGCAAGTTTCTAAAAAATACCTTCTGCATTACAGGAATATCCCCTGATAATTTTATAAACATGCTCATACCAGCATATCCTAAAGAACTTATAAGAAGAAGAATAGTTCCTTTTGTTATATTATTATTCATATGTACTTTATAAGATTAGAACTTAAATTTATTATCTTACAATGAGCCTCCTGTCTTTATATTTTTATAATTTGTTTAAAATATAAAATTATTCTACCACTTACAATAGATAAATTCTACAATAAACCTCCCCTTCTTTTTCTCAATAAAGGTGTTTACATCTAAACATCTTACTCTTTTAACACTTCTCTTTTATTTTCATAGCTTATTTATAGAATAATAACCTATGATAAATAGTTATTAACTATGCATAATAAATATAATACTTAAATATAAAAAAGAGCTATAATAAATAGCTTTTAAACTATTTATTATAGCTTTAATTTAATTATTCTTATTTAACCAAATACTCTTCTATATCTTTTTCTGTTGGGATAGAACCTATAGCACCATAGTTTGTACAAGTTATAGCACCTACCCTATTAGCATAAGTTATTATTTCTTTCCATCTATCAAAACCTATCTCATCTTTATTATCTAACTCACTAACTTTCTTTAAAACAGCACCTACAAAAGCATCACCTGCTCCTGTTGAATCTACTTGCTTTATTTTTATCGATGGAATTATAGCTGAATTTACCCCATCACTTATTAATGTTCCTTTACTACCTAAGGTTATAGCAACAACTTTAGCTCCCATTTTATGAAGTTCTGTAATACCTTCATTTAAATCTTTCTTTTTAGTTATTATTTTTATTTCTTCATCGCTTAATTTTATAAAATCAGCTTTTTCTATGAAATTCTTACAATCATCCACAAAATCCTCAAGTTTTTCATCTAATATTAAAGCATCTCTATAATTTGGATCAAAAGAAATAAATGCTTTTTCACCTAAACCATAGTTTAATAATTTATAATATGTGTTTTTAAGTTCCCCATCTAAAAATCCTGTTGCAGAACCAAAATGAATTATATCACTTGCCTTTATTTTTTCTGTATCTATACTAGAGAAGGAATATTCTCCATCCCCGCCTCTTACAAATTCAAAATTTCTCTCACCATTTTCATCTATTGCAACAAAAGCTAAAGTTGTATGACCATCCATAACAGTCATATCAGTATTTATATTAACTTCTTTAAGCATTTTAACTAAAAACCTTCCAAAGGAATCATTTCCTACTTGTCCTAAAAAATAAGATTCTCCTCCAAGTTTTGATACTGCAGCTGCAACATTTGCAGGAGCTCCACCTGCTTTTTTTTCAAAATTACTTCCTTGTTCTAATCCTTGTCCTATATCTTTCCCTATAAAATCTATTAAAAGTTCACCAATACAAAATACTTTATTCATTATAATTTACTCCCTTCAAAGTCCAAATCTGTAATTTTTCTATATTAATTTGTTTATTTAACCCTTCTAAACTTAAACCTAAACTATTTTCTTTAGCAAAAACCCTAGAAGATGCAACACATTCTCCATCATTTATATATATTTCAACAGCAGATTTATCAACAAATATGCGCAGCTTTAAGTTCTTGCTCTCCTTTAATTTAAATTTTCTTATTCCTTTAGGACCATCAATGATATTTTCTCTACTTATTATAAAAGTTCCTTCTTTAAAATATAAATCAAAATACTCTTTTTCACCCTTAAACATCTCTATTTTAAATTCTAAATTTGAATCTCTTTTTATATTTAATAAAAATTCATAAGAGTTTTTATTAACATCTGAAAATTCTAAATATTTTTCACTAAAATTTTCCTTATAAAAAAATGTTTTTTCCCTTAATGAATTCATCTCTTCCACTGGATTTTGATATATTCTGCCTTCATTTAAAGTTAATTTTCTTGGAATTGTTAAAGAATGCATCCAGTTTTCCTTTAAACTAAGATGCTTGTCCTCATCTTCCTCAGGTACACCCATCCACCC
>CAUWNL010000124.1:0-7750 GCA_963559995.1 uncultured Sarcina sp. | reverse complement strand
GCATTATAATAGCAAATTCTTCACCACCATACCTAGCTATTATATCACTTTGTCTAACTGAAGCTTTTAATATATTTGCTAAATTTTTTATTGCATAGTCACCCTTTTGATGTCCATTTAAATCATTATAATATTTAAAATCATCTATATCTAAAAACATTAATGAAAGATTAGTTTTTGTCATCTTACTTATCTTTAAGGAAGCCCTTAACTTATCATAAAAATATCTATGATTATAAAGATCTGTAAGGCCATCTCTATTAATTAATCTTTCAAGCTCATGTATATGTTTATTTTCAATATCAACATAATAACCTAATGTCCAAGCTGAAAATATAAATACTCCTGACAATATTATATCAGATTCAAAAGCAATATTTACTGAAGAAATTTGTCCTATTTGTCCTAATACTAAGTCCACTCCTAATATAAAAATAGAAGATATTAAAGAGGCATTAAGCCCCGCTTTCATGCCTCCCTTAATAGTAGCACTTATAATAACAAATAAAAATAACTCTTTATATTCACTTTTATGAGCACCTGAAATAATTACTATTATAGAAAAAATTATTATTAACAATATTTGATCAGTTAATACCTTAGATTGCCTATTACAAATCCCTTTTTTGTTAATAAATATAGCATGAACTCCATAAAAAATAATTAAAAAGAATGCTGTAGTAATCAAAATAAAATTAATGCTACCTTTAAAATAATTCTCCTCATAGCCAAACATACATCTTATAAGAGCTATAATTGAAAATAATAAAGATGTCATATTTATCATAGACAGTATTTCATTTAATCTATAGTCCTTATTTTTTATCCCCATAGTATTTTAATACCTTTCAAGGTTTAATTTTATTTTTCCTTTAATGATTTTGGTTCTTCTGGTTGATACATAAACCAAAGGCAAGCTGAATTTGCCATAGTAGTAGCCACAACAGTTGTTATTGCCGCAAGTGCCGCAAATAAGTTTTTGTTAAATTTCATAATCTTTCCCCCTAAAATTGTCTAAATAATAGACTCTATTTTTTTTATAATAAAGGCACAAGGTTTAGTTAAGGTAAATACTTGCCATAACCTTCCTAAAATTATACTAAATATAATATAAGATAGTCTTCTATTTAGTATAGTTTGAAACCCCATGCATACTATAACTATTAATAAATAAATAGATAATATTTTTAACGCTCCATTTTTCATAGCATTTAACTTTTTTTCATCTCTTATTTTTTTATTTTTACTTCCTACTGGAGCTTTTTTATAAACTATATAAAAAGAAAATATAAAAGCGCAAGCTAGAATTAAAATTAAATATTTAAAATCTAAATCTATTAAAAACATACTTTTGCTTAAAATACCTAAAGAAACAGAAACTATTGTCCCAAAGATTAAACATAGCTTAGGACTTTTAGCATGAACCCCACCTGAATATTTTCTCAAAGTTATAACAGTAATCATTACAATTAAACTTTCAAAAAACACATGAAAAATGAAACCAAATAAAAGAGTAGATAATATTGAAGTAATTATTTGTATAATTGCAAAAAGTCCATAGGCTATGACTTCTTCCTTATCACTATCTAAATCTAACTCTTGTTTAATTTTAGCACTTATTTTTTTAGATAGTATCTCCATTACTTTCTCCTCTTTTTATTATAATTAGATATAGAAGTAATACCATTAAACATAACATGATCGTTGATGGTATACCATATATAAGCTTTATATATGAATCTTGAAAAAGTGTTGCCATATCTATATTGAACATACTCTTTACAAGTAATACGTTGATAGCTTCACAAAGCGATTGGCTTACAAATATAAATATTGCATTTTTCATAGCAGTAAGTGAATTATTTTTCATAACTATTATACTTAATGCTAAAAAAGCAAATACATTTAATATTGTATGTACTCCATAATGAATTGGTAGGAATCTTATTCCATAAGCAATAACAGCTAAAGTAATTCCAAGTAGTAAGGTTTCCTTAACATCCACTTTCTTTTTTGAGAAAATGTATGATGATAATATCAAAAGGAAAGCTTCTGGTATTCCTCTTAATAAAAATTCTAGGAAAGTTGTCTTTAACATCCTCTTTCTCCTTAATTTATGCTAGTATACTTTTACCTTTATTTATTTCTTTTATAGTATTAAAAACTATAATAAATACGAATATCCTGATCAATATATCTCCTATACTTAAAACACTATAACCAACATCAATCCAATCAGAGAGCAACTTAAATTTAGCAGTGCTATCTCCCAAAAAATAAACATTATTAAAAGCTGCTAAAGAATCTAAACTTACATATCCAGTATAGTAAGAAATACTCGGAAACACAGGCATTCTTCCATTATTAAAGTGAATTACTAAATTATTTAAAAATGTTCCTAAAAATATGAATAATGACCCTATAAAACCTTGTAAATACTGCTTATATTTAAATATAGGAATTAAAAATAAGTACATATATATTGTTTTATATGACCTAGCTAATGATATATTAGAATAATATCCATTTACTATTTGAAACTGAAGAATTATATGAATTATTTCAAAAATAATTACTGGATATAGGCTATAACACTTTAAAATTTTCTTTACATTATAGCCTTTAATTTTAGCTATTATAATAGCTAATACTATAGTTTCTATCATTCCTTCTCCTTTTATTAAATAATTGAATTTAAGTTTATTATATCGAATTAATACATAAATTTCTATATTTTTAATAATAATTTTATTTATTTACATGATATTACATTTTATATTCTTAAAAATTATAAACTACCTTATAAATTATTCCTTTTATAAAAATGATTTAAAAATAAAAGTTATTTAATATTTGATGTAAAAAACTAAAATTATGTTATAATAAATAGTACAAAATTTAAAAAAATTATATTATTTATTATTTTTAACTAAGGAGGATACATAATGAAGAACATACTAATATTAAATATCTCAGCTCATGGCCATGTAAATCCTACAATAAAACTGGTTAAGGATCTAATAAGCTTCGGGCACAAAGTGACATACTACTCAACAGAAGAATTTAGAGAAAAAATTGAAGGTGCTGGTGCAATTTTCAAATCATATAAATATGAGCAATTAAAAGGAAAAGATGGAGGTAGAGGTGATGAAAAAATCCTTATAGATAATATGGTAAATTTAGCTGATGCTGTTTTATCAGAAGTTTTAAAAGAAACTCAAAAATTTCATTGTATAATCTATAATTGTGTTTTATCAGTAGGAGAAGACATTGCTAAAAAGTTGAATATAGAAAAGACTATAAGTTTTTATACAACATTTGCTTTTTCTAAAGGTATGATTAATTTAATTAGTAATAGTCCTAAAATGGCTGAAAATCCAATAAATTTCGAAAAATTGTTAGCGTCTTTTAATGAAGCTACACAAGAAATAAACAAGAAATACAATATAAGAGTAAAAAATACTATAGAATCTATGTTAAATAGTGAAGCTAATCTAAATTTAGTATTTACATCAAAATATTATCAACCATTTTCACAAGATTTTGGAGATAATTTTGTTTTTGTTGGACCATCTTTAACAACAAGAACTGAAACTTTAGACTTTAAATTAAATAGAGATTTAAATAAAAAACTTATATATATTTCTCTTGGAACTATTGATAATCAAAATTTAGATTTTTATAAAAAAACTTTTGAAGCTTTTGGTTCTATGGGAAATGTACAAGTAGTTTTATCTGTTGGAAAGAAAACAAATATAGGTGATTTAGGAACTATTCCTTCAAACTTTAGTGTTTATAATTATGTTCCACAACTTGAAGTTTTAAAGGAAACTGATATATTTATAACTCATGGTGGAATGAATAGTTCTAGTGAAGCTTTATATAACAAAATCCCACTAGTTATAATCCCACAATTTGGTGACCAATTTATAGTTGGAAAAAGAGTTCAAGATTTAGGGGCTGGTGTTTTACTTCCAGCTAGTGAGGCTACTATTACTAAATTACAAGAAAATATTTCACTAATATTAAATAACCATTCTTATAAAGAAAATGCTATAAAACTTGGTGAATCTCTAGTAGAGGCTAGTGAAAACGCCATAAATATTTATAAAGAAATTTAATGTTGCATATTTTAAGGGATGCTATTGCATCTCTTCTCTCTTTACTTTAAACTATATATTAATTAGATAAAACCAATTAAAAACATAGGCTTTATGAAGTAAATTTCTTTTATAATCTATTTTTATTTAAATAATATTTAAATAATTACAATTGTTAAAGGTTATTATATAGATAGTTATTAATAAAAAATATATAAAGGATACTGATTTATGGAAACAATACGAAATAAGCTTAATATTGATAATAAAAATATACTGCCTAAAACTTTAATTTATATTTTAGGAATTATAATATTTTTTGGGTATTGGCACTTTTTTGGTGTTAGTAACGCTATTGTAGGATTTATAGTTGTAAATGCTGCTACTATGCTATTTCATAAGGATTTAACAGCAAATCCAATAAAAAATATATTTAAATTTTTACTTATATATATGTTTATTGGAATATTTACTTTTTTAGCAGCTTGGAATATTTATTTAGGTTTTTTTATAAACTTTTTCGCCATATTTTTTATGGTTTACACTCTATTTTATGATTTTAAGACTACTATTTTACCACCGTTTTTATTAGGATATTTAATTCTATTAAAAGATCCTGTTACAATAGGTGAACTCCCTACAAGACTTTTAGGCCTTGCCATTGGAGCCTTATTTTTGATAATGAGTCAACTTATTATTAATAGTCGTAGATCAAGAAAAGATTTAAGAGCTAATTTGATAGGACTTGTAAAAGAAATATCTACTAAAATAGATGTTTTATTGAATAATAAAGACGTTAGATACGACTATGTAAATGTTGAAAAATATATTGATAATATAGTAAACATAATTAACGAAAGAAAGGATAACTTCTTTTATGTAGGGAATATTGATAATATACGTCTCAATTTTTCTCTTTATGTTGAAAGGCTTAACTATTCAATGGATGAACTGCACCATCCAGTTTATGATGAAATGTATAGGGAGTTTTTAGAAAATTTATTAGTTGTTATAAACAATATTGCAAAATTTATAGAGACTGAAAATGCAGCGCATAAGCTGATAAATGAAATAGATAATTTCACTAGTAAATATGAAGCACTTTTAAGTTCTAATTATTCAGCTTATGAAATTATTCAAAATATGTATATGCTTAGATTTTCTTTATCTAATTTTGCAAATGAAACTGAAAATAATAAATTTAAAATAACAAATTATATAAGACTATCTAAGACCTTAACACTAAAGAATATTTTTAAAATAAATTTTAATTTTAAATCACTAAAATTCACTTATGCTTTTAGACTATCGTTTTTAATTGCCTCTTCCTATTTTATAGTAAAGCTCTTAAACATTCCTTTTGGTTACTGGATAACTATAACCTTATTTGCAGTTATTCAGCCTTATGCTGAAAATTCTAAACAAAGGTTTATATTAAGATTTAGGGGAACTATAATTGGAATAGGATTATTTATGGCAATAACATTATTTCTTCCATACTTACCTATAAGAGTAGCTATTTATTTATTTTTATATTACATATATTTATTTTTTAAAGGATATGACAGTAAAATAGCCTGTATCACTACTATAGTACTTGGTATATTTGTTCTTCTTGGAGATAATGCTTATGAAACCACATTTTTCAGATTTATATATATGGCAATAGGAATTTTAATAGGTTATTTAGGTACAAAGTATTTATTCCCTTATAATACAATAGATTCTTTAAAGAACTTTACTAAATCTTATTTTAACTTAAGTAAAGAAACTATAATATATGCTTTTAATCATAAAATAGATGAGGATTTACTTCTTGAATTAAATAATAGATTATTAAAAGGGAAACTTTATGAAGATAAAATAATTTTAAATAACAGTAATAATAATATTATTTACATAAAAGATTTTACATATAATCAAAGAATCCTAATGAATCATATATATTTTCTCTTTTATACATTATATAAATACCCTATTGATGATAATATATTAGATAAGTTTAAAAAGCAACTTAATGATATGTATATGACAAATTTAAGAAACTATATAGATTATGATGAAGAAAGCTTTTTAGAAGAATTAAGAGTACAAAATAAAAATAATTTTAATTATACTGATAGTTACCAAGAGAAACTTGTTTTAATGAATTTATATAGAATTTACTCAAGGCTTCAAATATCTAAGAACTTAGGAGAAAGGATTAAGGTAATACTTTTCGTATTCTATAGCTAATCTGTAAGTATTAAAGTAGTAGAGTTATAACTCTACTACTTTTGTTCATTATTTTAATAGAATATATATAGCTAGAAGTGTGCCTAAAATAGAAATTGCAGAAGCTATTATTTCTATAATTCCTCCAGTTTTAAATTTTGAAAACCTGAAACTTTTCTTACTAAATGGATAAAAAAATGGTACCCCACTTATAGTAAACATATCATATAATATATGAACTCCATAACCTAAAGACATTCCTAAAAGATAAACAGGAATGTATGTTATAACGCTTTTATTAAATACTAAAACTAGAATAAATCCTAAAAGAAATCCTACTACAGATAATTTTCTAATTTCCTTTTTCTTTATTATATGAGTATATTTATTTAAGCTATTAAATATAAATGCTATACTTGAAGAAATTATTAATCCAGAGATAATTGCAATTCCTACCTTTTCATAATAATTCATATTCCGATTCAGAAAATTTATAGATATGTAACTTATAATTAAACTTATAATTCCAAAAATAACCCATCCTAATAATGTATGAGTTATTCCTCTATGATGAGCAAATTCTCTTACTATTTTTGATACTGGTTTTAATTTTTTTGAAATTATACTATTTGGGTGATCTAAATCTGGTAAAAGACTACCTATAGCTCCACCAGCTATAGTTGCACATGTAAATACTACTGTATTATCAATATTTACATGAATAATTTTTTCTAAAATAACAGGAGTAATAGCTCCTATCATAATTCCTCCAAGTCTATGAGTTTTTCCTAACATAAGTTCTCCTTATTTTTTCTTTTGTTTTAATTTATTTTAATGTTTTTTTATTTTTTTTGTCAAGTTTTTGTTTTTCATTTAAGAGTATTTTATTTACGAGTAATTATAAAAATAAAATCAAGGAATAGCTAACTTAGTTAACCTTGATTTTAAAATTAGATATTATTTTTAGGAAAAATAATATCTATAATTTATATATTTGTTATAAAATCCAATTTAAATCATCATAGTTTTTGTCTTTTATTTTATCCCTTGTCCCTACTTTATCAAAATTTAGGTCATTTTTAATCCGTGTTTTATAGCCAAATTATAATAAAATTCTATATCTTTTTTTTTCTCAAAAAATATAGGAAATTTTTTATTATAATTGCTCCAAATTGTACAAGGTATTTTTGTAAAATAAAACGTAGAAAATAATATTTCTTTTAAACTTATACTGACTAAAAATTTAATAAACTCTTCTGTCAACTTAAAATATACAGTACTTTTATCAAGTTTTTCTATATTTTCATCCAAAAATTTCCTTTAATCCCTTTCTAAAAAATTTCTTAACTTATCCCTCTCCTTCGCATCTAAACTATAATAATAAAAATCAACATAAGAGTGCTCTTCCCCATTTAATTTCAAACATTCTAAAATAA
>CAUWNL010000123.1:0-7858 GCA_963559995.1 uncultured Sarcina sp. | reverse complement strand
TTCCTTTTAATGATATTGATTATATCTCTTTGTATAATGAATTTATTTTCATTTTTAAAAATAAAAAAATACTTTGTATTATAAAATGTGATGATAAAAATATCCGAAATAACCTAAGTATACATTTAGAGGAAGCTCTTAAAAAACATATTTTTATAAAGGAGATTTAAAAATGCTCTATAACTATGACATAAAAAAAGATGATATTTATAGTTACAACTACATTTTATTTAAGAAAGCAAATAAATTTTATAACAATAAAATAGTTCTCATCTCTTCTATAACCTTACTCATCATGTTTTCTGTAGTTAGTTACTTTTCAATAACTCCAGATTTCTTATATATTTCTACTAAGTCAAACTTTATTTTTCTCATTATTATTATTATTGGTGGTTATTTATTATATATATTAATAAATAAATTTTTTAAAGAATTAAATTATATGGGAATCAAAAATCAAGGTTTAATTATTAATGATTTTTATAAGGATGGATATACAATACAAATTGATGATATATATAAAACAATAAAAGTATCAACAAAACATAGATATATTAGTTTTGATCTATTAAAAGATATTAATAAAGTATATCTATTTAAAGATTTTATATATACTAATTCTAATGGTATTAACATATTTTTTCCTAAAGAAAAGGATATATTATCCCTATTTAAAGAATGTAAACTTATATAAAAAAATCTCTCATCTAAATTTGATGAGAGATTTTTTTAATTCAATGCAACTACTATTCCACCTATTGCAATTAATATAACTCCAAAAATAGCTTTTATTGACATAGTCTCTTTAAATAAAATCATTGCTATAACAACAGACATTACAACGGACATTTTATCAATTGGAGCAACTTGAGTTACTTTTCCATACTTTAAAGCCATATTCATAAATACCCAAGACAAAGCTCCACATATTCCTGTAAGTATTAAAAATACTAAATCTTTTTTATAATCAAAAATATTGCTATTCCCTACCGTAAAATCTTGTCGCATAATTGACACTCCTATTAAAAATATAGCCATTATAATACCTTTTATTGTAGCAGCTAAGCTTGGACTTAAATTAGTGACACCTATCTTAGTAAATATAGTGGTCATACTTGCCATAAATGCTCCTAAGAGAGCATAAATTAACCATACTGGCATATATATTTCCCCTTTGAATTTAATTATATTTATATATTAATAACTGATATTATAACATTTATTAAAAAACATAATAAGTATATTTTAATAAACCTTACAAATTACCCATAATAAAATACTAAACTCAAAGATTATAACTCTATAACATCTAAATCATCAGGTACATATATGTTCCCGCTAAAAACTACTTTTCCTTCTTTTATATAAAGTTCTTTTCTATTACCTAAGCTTTTATCTTCCGTATGATACAAAATAACATTTTTAACGCCTAACTCTTTAGCATTTGCGCACGCATCCTTAACTGTTGCATGATGCTTTTCATAAGGCTTAAAAATCTCTCTTTGCTCATAAAGGCAAAAAGCTTCATGAAATAGATAATCTACTCCTTCACAATATTTCTTTACCCCCTCTCTATAAGGTTCATCTCCTAAAAAGGTTAAAACTTTTCCATTTGAAAGAGTTGTTTTAAATCCATATTGAAGTATTTTTGTGCTATTTATATCAAAAAATATAGTACTTCTTCCTAAAATTTCAGCTTTACAACCATCTGTAACCTCATGAAATAATATTCTATCTCCAAACATCTTTGTAAATTTTCCTTGAAGAGTTAATAAACTAATAGTTTTTATAGCCTCTATTACTTTTTTATGGCCATAAATATTAAAAGTTCCTTTATATTTATTATTTAATATACCTTGAGCCACTGCTCTTATAATCCAAATACTTCCTAAGATATGATCGTTATGTGTATGGGATATAAACATATTATGTATTTTCCCTATTGGTATATTTGATTTTTCCAAATTACTTAATATAGTGTTTCCTCCACCTGCATCAACTAAAAGGTATTCATCATCCTTTGATAAAGTAAAGCAAGTATTATAACATTTAGTTGACATAGCAAATCCTGTGCCTAAAACATTTAATTTCTCCATTGAAATTACCTCCTAAAATAAGCCTATTTTCAAATATAATTATAAACTATATATTTAGATTTTAAAATCTCCTTTACAGATAAAAAAACATCAGATCAAAAAGAAATGATGTTTTTTATACCTTATTTATTCTATATCTTATCCAATTTAGCTAGTCATTCCTATGTACATTCCAACAAAATATGGTATAAGCCATATTCCCCAAACAACTAAACTAAATTTATGAAAAGCCTTTTTTGCTTTTTCACTACCTCTATTAAATACCCATGTTGCCCATAGAGCATGAAATAACATAAGCACTATAGCTAAAGTACCAGTTGTTTGATGTATTAAAAGTTCTGTACTTGTTATTCCTTTATCAGTTCCTGACGTGGCAATTAAACTCATAGTAAATGTTCCTAGGAAGTCACACACTAAACCACACCAAAATATAATTACATGTTTTTTCTTTAATGTTTTAGCTAAAAATTCTCCCCAAACACCTATAGTATAAAATACTAGTGCTAGGGATATAAATATAATAGCTGGTATTAAAAGTGTTGGCATATTATTCCCCCTTATCTTTAAGTTCATATTAGTTTGTATGCAAACTATTTATTTAAATAAAAAGTATCCATAAGATACTCCTTATTGTATAAATTTTAATTGTTCACGATTTATTTTACCACTTATTTTTTATTTGTCAATAATTCTTAAAGCACAAATCCTTGGTTTATGCTTAGTCTATCATCCCAATCATCCTTTAATGTATCTTTTCTTATTTCTTGATCAAATACTATTAATGATTTATTATCTTCAGTAAATTTATCCCACCAAAGAAGACCTTCCCCATTTGGATTTCCTGATTTAATAAAATTTTTCCAATATGTATTCATTTTCTCTCCTAAAGGCAAATCCTCTTCCTTTAAATTAAATAAAATTGGTTCATTTCCTGTTATTTTAAATACAAAAGGTAACTCTTGGCCATGACAAGGACCTATATTTCCACTCCAGTCAAATCTATATAAATATATATCTTCACCTAAGTTTGCAAACTTATTAGCTAGCCTATAACTATATAACTTGTATAAATAATTTGTTAATATTTTTTCCCATGACTCACTGTCATTATCACAAGTTTTATCTCTATCATATGACTCAAAAACATCCTTGTATTTTTCCCCAAATATATCTTTAATACATTCCTCTTTTCTATTCCTTAAATCTTCACTAAAGAATAAATATAGATTTGCTTCCTTAAGATTAGTTCCTATAAGAAGTGGTACTTTAGAACCTACTCCCTTATCCATAGCTTCTATAGGATCATAAGGAAAAATCTCTCCATCTATTACAGGGCCAAAAATTTGAAGGCTACCTATTTCTGAGTTAGACATTTTATTTTGAGCTTCTAATATTTCTTCACAGCTTAATGAAAATATCTTTTCCTTATTATCGTTATTTATTTTTAAAACATTTAAAAATCTTTCTGTTATTTTTCTTGCAGTATTTTTATCTCTAATAGCTTGAAAAGACCCACTTTCTAAAATAGCCTTATTAAATAATCCTTTTGCTAATGGAGTAATTAATAGTGCCCCTATACATTTTGCCCCTGCTGACTCTCCCATAACTGTAATGTTATCTTTATCTCCACCAAAAAACTCAATATTTTCTTTTATCCACTTTAACCCTTCAATAATATCTAATATCCCATTGTTTCCAGATGATTTATAATCTTCTCCTAATATTCCTTCTAAATCTAAAAAACCTAATACTCCTAATCTATAATTTAATGATACATAAACTATGTTATCGTCTGCAAAGTTAACACCTGATTGCTTTTCATCACTTCCTGCACCTCTTGTGAACCCCCCACCATGTATCCATAAAACTACTGCTTTTTTAGGAGTATCTAAGGATTTTGTCCATATATTAAGACTTAATGAGTTCTCAGAACCTATTTTCCCTTGGTTTACTAATGTACTTTGAACACATACATCTCCAAACTCTTTACAATTTAAAACTCCACTCCAAGGCTTTTTAGGCTCTACCTTATTAAATCTCTTCTCCCCTATAGGAGCTTCTCCATAAGGAATTCCTTTAAATACATATTGATTATTTTCAAAAATCCCCTCTACCAATCCACATTTTGTACTTACTATCAAAAAAACACCCTCTTCTTTTTATTTATCTTATCTTTTAATATTAATAATTAAATCTATAAATATTTATGTATTAATTTCATTATACTGCATAGTACATTATTTTCTCAATTAAATATCTTTATAAAAAAGCCATATAGATCTACTATTAACTCTATATGGCTTATTTCTAGTTTAGATTTTTTTAATTTTCTAATTTCAACTATATTTAATTTATATTAGTTTAAAATTTTATTAAAAGGTATGATGTACTTAAAACTATAGACATAATCATTAAAGGAAAACCTATTCTCAAATACTGCAAAAATGTTATCTTATAACCATTTTTCTCAGATATTTTTGACAAAATTACATTTGCTGATGCCCCTATAATGCTTCCATTTCCTCCAAGACATGCTCCTAATGATACTGCCCACCAAAGTGGAATAGTATTTATTCCGCTATTTCCCAAACTTATAATTAAAGGAATTATAGTAGCTACAAATGGTATATTATCTAAAAATGCTGATACCACAGCAGATATCCATAACATCATTATCATTATTAATATAATATTTCCGTGTCCATAAGTTATTATAAGGTTTGCTAACATTCCTATTATACCTGTTTCTTCAAGACCTCCAACTAATATAAAAAGGCCTAAAAAGAACAATATGGTAGTCCACTCTACATCATTTATAAATTTAGTTATCTTCTTCTTAGATATTATAAGCAAAACACAAGCACCACCAATTGCAATAACTCCTGACTCTACATCTAACTCTTTCTCAAATATAAAGCCTAAAACAACTATACCTAATACTATCAATCCTTTTATTAAAAGAGTTTTATTTACAATAAATTCTTTAGGATTAATTTTCATAACTTCTGAAATATCATCTTTTTTTACACTAAGCTTTTTTCTATAGTTCAAATAAATAAGTAAAATTGTTATTATAAATATTATAATAACAATAGGTAATTGGTTTTTTACAAAACTTACAAAATCTAAACCTGAGGCACTTCCTATCATAATATTAGGTGGGTCCCCAATTAATGTAGCTGTTCCACCTATATTTGCTGAAAATATTTCAGCCATAACAAAGGGTATAGGATTTACTTTAAGTTTTTTAGTTACAAAAAATGTTACTGGTCCCATTAACAAAACAGTTGTTACATTATCTAAAATAGCAGAAAATACTGCTGTTATAATTCCTAAGCAAATAAGTATTTTAAATGTATTTCCCTTACAGATCTTAGCAGTAAATGTGGCCATAAACTCAAAAATCCCTGTTTCCTTTAGAACAGACACTATTATCATCATTCCAATTAAAACAGCCAAAGTGTTAAAGCTAACATATCCCATTACATTATCAATTGGGATTATTTTAAAAAATATCATAGCAACGGCACCTAGAAGTGCTAATACTGTAGTATCAAAAACCTCTAGTATTATACAAAGAATGGTTGCTCCAAAAATTATTAAAGCTAGAATTTGTTGTTGATCCATACTTTCTCCTAACGTAATTTAATATAAATTTTTATCATAAGTAAATATATTTGTATGACTTTTATATTACTAAAATATTTATGTTATGTCTAGTATTTGTAATAATACATTTTTTTAATAAAAAAGAAAAAATTTCAGATAAAATTAAAATTTTATCTGAAATTTTTATTAATTAGACTATAAAATATTTATTTGATACATCTTTTAATATTTAATTTATATCTATATACATTATAAAAAGTTATAGATTCTAATATAACAATGACTAATTTATCCATTATAGAAAATATCAAACTCTTATCTTCTAAATTAAGATCTTTTTAAATAACAAATACTAAAAGTTTATCTTCTTTAAAATATTCTATAACAGATAAGTTAATATTTATTTAATTTATTATAATATTTTTCATAAATATTATTTATAATAATCCTTTGTCTTCTAGCAAATTCTTTTAATTCATCTAACCTTTTACCACTATTTAATGAATTAAGTTTTTCCTCAAAAAAAGCTGGTATTACATATAATAATTTTATTCCATATTTTTCCTGTATGTTTTTAATATCTTTTTTAATTGAGCCTCTAAATCTTTATAATTTTTAATTATATACTCATTATTACTTTCTATATTATAAGGAATTAAATATTTACTTCCAAGCAGTATAATAATCATTCCACAAGCAACAAATACTAATCTATTTACTGCAAGGTATAGTGTCGTATTTTCTGTAATAGCTATAGATGCTATAGCTGAGAAAGTAATACATATCACTACATTTCTATATCTTGTTGCAAATGGATTTAAGTATCCTACTAAAAGAACTGATAAAAGTCTCGCTTGTGTATTTTAAATATGGTAAACACAATAATAACTAATATGACACCTATTATAGGTTCTTCAATTCTATCTTTAGCCTTTGATTTAGAAAGTTCTTAGTATGGTTGAACTATTGAAAAATTCAGTTATAAATATAGTAATGGCACCTAAGATGGATAGTCTAATTCCATAAGATACCCTTAAGGAATCTATTTTAAAATTTCTTTTAGCTATCTTTAACTCTTCAAAATGCCTTTGAACTTTAATATGAAAATCATTTTTCTTAATTTTTCTATTTTAACAAGTTTACTTATCTTCATAGCTAAATCATCTACATTTTTTGTTATTTCTAAGCCTTCATTGTCTAACTGCCCTTTAAATTCCATATAACTCACATTAAATTTTTTATGTTCTACATTACTTTTAATTCCTAGTAAACAATTTCTAAAATATTTATTAAACCCTTTATTTTTATAAATACAATCTTTATCTAAGTTTAAAGCTATTTTTTCTAGGATCCAAATTATATCTACAACTTCCTTTAGCCCTTTATTTAAATAAAAACCTTTCTTTCTCTTATCATATATTACCTTTTTAAGGGCGTCTACTTTTACTAAGGTAGCGCTTCCTATTTCCTTGTCATCTTTTAATATACGAACTAAAGAATCTATTATTTTTGAGGGAGGTTCTATTAAATTCTGTGGTAAATCTAATGTATCAATTAATGAATCTATTATACTTACTATAGATTCATGGAATGATTTTTCTAACTTTTTCTTATTCGCTAAAAGCTGTACACCCATAACAAAAAATGCTCCAAAAATTAAAGTAAATATTCTTTTTTCAAAATCTACTCCAGTAACAGGAGCAAATAACATAAAAAGATATTGAAGTCCAAATGGTACTACAACTAATGGTCTTATATTAGAACTAAAAAGATAAGCTATAGTGAATAATGCCATTAAATTCAAAGGTATTCTAATCCAAAGATTCATAGCTGAAATATATAAAAAGATTCCTGTCATAATATTCACTACCAATAATATAGTAAAATCTTTTAATGGATCTGCTGTTAAGTCTCTTTGTAGTAACATAAGAACTGCTGTTATTATTGTTGCACCAACTACACTATTTACCTCTCCAAATATGCTTTTAAAAATACTTATATATGTTACTATTATAATAAATATAAGTGTATTAATTATTATTTTACCTTTAGTCATATTTTCTCCCTTTTCTATATTAAGTTTTTAATTAATTATTAAATATTCTATATAACTCTTAATTTCGTATAAAATCTATATTTTTATTAATTTTCAT
>CAUWNL010000122.1:0-7864 GCA_963559995.1 uncultured Sarcina sp. | reverse complement strand
TAAAAGATGTTAAGTTTAAAACTTATGGTTGTGGTTCTGCTATTGCATCATCTAGTATGGCTACAGAATTAATAAAAGGAAAAACAATAGAGGAAGCTTGGGTATTAACAAATAAGGCGGTTGCAGAAGCACTAGATGGACTTCCACCAGTTAAAATGCATTGCTCAGTTTTAGCTGAAGAAGCAATTCATAAAGCAATAAATGATTATAGAGAAAAACAAGGATTAGAACCTTGGGATATGAAAGAACATTCACATGATATCCATGAACAAGTGCATGGCGAATAATATATAAAGTGGTGAATAAATTTTGAAAAAGAAAGTAGTTATAGGTATGAGCGGCGGAGTAGATAGCTCCGTTGCTGCTTACCTTTTAAAAGAACAAGGTTATGATGTCATTGGCATAACTATGCAAATTTGGCAAGAAGATAAAGAATATGAGGAAAGAGAAGGTGGATGTTGTTCTCTATCTGCTGTAGATGATGCAAGAAGAGTAGCAAATAAAATAGGAATTCCTTTTTATGTTTTAAATTTTAGAGATAGTTTTAAAAGAAATGTTATAGACTATTTTATAGACGAATATATGGAAGGAAAAACACCTAATCCTTGTGTTGCATGTAATAAATATTTAAAATTTGATGAACTATTGAAGAAGGCCCAAGGAATAGGCGCAGATTATATAGCCACAGGGCACTATGCCAAAATAGAAGAACATAATGGTAGATATCTTTTAGTAAAATCAGATGATGATAAGAAAGATCAAACTTATGCATTATATAATATGACTCAAGAGCAATTAGCTCACACTTTAATGCCTTGTGGAAGTTATACAAAGGATAGAATAAGGGAAATTGCAAAAGAAATAGGTCTTGATGTTCACAATAAGAAGGATAGTGAAGAGATTTGTTTTATACCTGATAATAATCACGGTAGATATATATCGGAAGCTATGCCAAAAAAAGTTAAAGAAGGTAATTTTATAGATAAAGAAGGTAATATATTAGGGAAACATAAGGGGATAGTTTACTATACCATAGGCCAAAGAAAAGGCCTAGGTTTAGCTATGGGAAGACCTGTGTTTGTTACAGATATAAACCCATTAACTAATGAAGTTATAATAGGACCTGAAAAAGATATATTTAAAACAGATTTAGTTTGCAAAGATGTTAATTTTATAGCTTTTGATGCCTTAGATAAACCTATGGAGTTAAAAGCTAAAATAAGATATTCTGCAAAGCCAGCAGAAGCTACTATATCTCCTTTAGAAAATGGCAAAGTTAAAGTATCATTTAAAGAGAAACAAAGAGCTATAACAAAAGGACAATCAGTAGTATTTTATTTAGATGACCTTATTGTAGGTGGAGGAGTTATAGAAAATTTAATATAATTTTAAATTGTTAGGAGAGCATTGAATTTATTTTTAATGCTCTTTATGTATTTATTTAGAAAAAATGATAATACTAACTTTAAAAGTTAAAAAATTAAAGTTAGAGGTGATTTTTTGTATAGATTAAAGGATTTTAAATATCTAGATATATATAATTGCAATGGTAAAAAGTTGGGTTCTATAAATGATGTAGCTATTAACTATTCTAATAAGAGCATTGAAGGATTTATCACATCGGCTAAGTTTTTATCAAAAAAAAATTATATATCAAAAGAAAATATTGTAGCTATTGGAAGTTCAATAATAGCAAAAGATATGTCCATATACAAAGGGCTTAGATTTAGCAATATAAGAGGTATGGAGATAATAGATAAGAGGGGGGATATGCTTGGTGTAGTAGATGATAT
Organism: uncultured Sarcina sp.; assembly: GCA_963559995.1. Classification (GTDB taxonomy): domain Bacteria; phylum Bacillota; class Clostridia; order Clostridiales; family Clostridiaceae; genus Sarcina. Next base: position 6,071 of record CAUWNL010000122.1, on the reverse strand, counting down.
CTTTATAAATGAAAATGATTTTTCAATAAAAGGATTAATGGCATCTACAGGAGTATTTCATAAATTTATTCATGGAAAGAGAATTTTCCTTTTAGAAGAAACAATACTTGGAGACAATAATATTTTATATTATGGAAGCGAGGAGATATCTCTTAAGTCAATGCCTCATAAGTTCTGGAAACAGGTGAATGAATAATGAGGTTTAAAGAGAATAGGTGGATATGTTATTTAGCTATAATTATATTTATAGCAATAGTTGCATTTTTATATTATAAACTTTTATTTATAAGGGAAGTAGTAACTATAATACTTGCTGCTTTTATATTATCTTATGCGTTAAAACCTATATATAAATCATTATGTAAAAGATTAAAATTAAAAAAGGGTACTGTTGCAATTATACTCTTATCTAGTATATTTTTAGCTATTGTTGCAATAATTATGACAATAATACCTAAAATATTAGGGCAAGATATCTTAAGCAATTTTGAGGGACTTATGAATGATTTTAATAACAATATATTGTATTCTAATTCTAATCTTATATCAGGTGTTGGAAACAAAATTTATAGCAAAATTAATCAGAGTATAGCTAATTATTCTATAAAATTTTCTGATATGATAAAGGTTTTATCAAGAAATCTAATTGCTATAATAATAATCCCAATAATAGCATATTATTTTTTAGCTCACGGAGAATATTTATCTAATAAAATGATGCTTATATTTCCAGTAAATCAGCGAGAAATAATTAAGAGTTTTGGGAGGGATATAGATAAAATTTTGAGTAAATATGTGTTAAGTCAAATAGAACTTAGTGTAATAGTTATGATTATGACTTTTATACTTCTTACAATTCTTAATGTAAAATTTGCCATTATTTTAGCTATAATAAATGGTCTATTTAATATAATTCCTTATTTTGGACCAATACTTGGAATGCTTCCAGCTCTTATTATTGCTCTTATGGATAGTCCTTTAAAGTTTATATTAACAATAATAGCATTAGGAGCAATTCAACAAATTGAAGGGAATTTAATAGCGCCTCAAATTACAGCAAGTAGTACAGATATTCATCCATTAATAATAATAATACTATTGGTTTTAGGTGAGAAATTAGGTGGATTAATTGGAATGATACTTATAGTTCCATTATTTGTAATAGCGAAGGTTGTTTATGATGATTTAGATTATTATTTGTTTTAAAAAATGATTATATATTATTGACATATTAATTTTTTTTTCATATAATTTGCCTATATTAATATTATTAGCTATGACAAGAATGAGTAAGTAAATACTTTCTATAAAGAGAGGAAGTGGTAGGTGTAAACTTCTTAGAAACTTTACTGAAGCTATCTTAGAGCCATATTTACTAAGTGATGTATTTAATTTATACATAATTAGGGTGGTACCGCGGAAATTACAAGCTTTCGTCCCTTATCTTTTGGGGATGATGGCTTTTTTTATTTTAATAAATATATTTTAGGAGGATTTTTTATGAAATTTATGGGAACAAATGAATTAAGGGAGGAATTTCTTAGTTTTTTTGAAAGTAAAGGACATTTAAGACTAGAATCATTTCCATTAGTGCCTAGAAATGATAAGAGTTTATTACTTATAAATGCAGGAATGGCACCATTAAAGCCTTATTTTACAGGACTTGAAGAACCACCAAGAAAAAGAATAACAACATGTCAAAAGTGTATAAGAACTGGAGATATAGAAAATGTAGGTAAAACATCTAGACATGGTACTTTCTTTGAGATGCTTGGAAACTTTTCCTTTGGAGATTATTTTAAAGGAGAAATAATTCCATGGGCTTGGGAGTTTATAACTGAAGTTTTACAAATTCCAAAGGATAAACTTTATGTAACTATATACTTTGAAGATGATGAAGCTTTTAAAATATGGAAAGAAAAAACTGATGTGGATACTTCAAGAATATTTAGACTTGGAAAAGATGATAACTTCTGGGAAATTGGAGTTGGACCTTGTGGACCTTGTACTGAGATTCATTTTGATAGAGATGAAGGAAAAGTAGAAACTGTAGAAGAATTTTTAAAGGCTGCAGATGAGGATAGAATAGTTGAGTTTTGGAACTTAGTATTTACTCAATTTGATAAGGATGAAGAAGGAAATTATAACAGATTAGAACATCCAAATATAGATACTGGTATGGGTCTTGAAAGAATTGCAACAATAATGCAAGGTGTTGATAATATATTTGAAATTGATACAGTAAACAACATACTTAAAAAGGTTTGCTCTTTAACAAATATAAAATATGGAGAAGATAAGACTAAAGATGTATCAATAAGAATAATAACAGATCATGTAAAAAGCGTTGCTATGCTTATATGTGATGGAGTACAACCATCAAATGAAGGGCGTGGATATGTTTTAAGAAGACTTTTAAGACGTGCTGCAAGGCATGGAAGACTTTTAGGAGTTGAAAAATTATTTTTAAATGAAATTATAGATTCTGTTATAGAAAACTATGGAGAGGCTTATAAAGAACTTAGAGAAAAAGAAAGCTATATAAAGAAAATAGTAAAACTTGAAGAAGAAAGATTTAATGAAACTATAGATTCAGGAATGGATATTCTTAAAGGATATATAGATGGAGCTATAAAAAATAATGATGAAATTTTATCTGGAGAAAAAGCATTTAAGTTATACGATACTTATGGATTTCCACTAGAACTTACTGAAGAAATTTTAGAAGAAAAATCATTAAAAGTAGATATTGATGGATTCAATAAAGAAATGAGAGAACAAAGAGAAAGAGCTAGAAATGCTAGAGGAGAACATAGTTACATGGGTAGTGATGAAAGCCCTTCAAACAAAATAAGCTCTGAAATAATAACTATATTTGATGGTTATGAAAATATAAGCCTTGAGTCTAAAGTTTTAGTTTTGGGTGATGATAAAGATTTTAAAGATACTTTAACTAAAGGTGAAAAAGGATTTGTTGTGGCTTCTAAAACACCATTTTATGCTGAAATGGGAGGACAAGTAGGAGATACAGGAATAATAGAATCAAAGACTGGTAAAGCTAAAGTTGTAAATTGTAAGAAAAATGTAGGTGGAAAATTTATTCACTATGTTGAAATTATAGATGGAACAATTGAAAAAGACCAAGATGTGGTTTTAACTGTAAATAAAGAAAGAAGAGATGCTATATCTAAAAATCATACTGCAACTCATATGCTTCATAAAGCATTAAAGGAAGTTTTAGGAGAGCATGTAAATCAATCAGGTTCATACGTTGATGATGAAAGATTGAGATTTGATTTTACACATTTTTCAGCACTAACTGAAGAAGAACTTAAGAAAGTTCAAGATATAGTAAATGAAAATATAATGAATGTTGAAAATGTAGAAACTAAGGAAATGACTATAAATGAAGCTAAAAATAGTGGGGCTACATGTCTTTTTGATGAAAAGTATGGAGAGTTAGTAAGAGTTGTTTCAGTTGGGGATTTTTCAAAGGAACTTTGTGGAGGAACTCATGTTAAAAATTCAGGACAAATAGGATTAATGACTATATTATCAGAATCTGGTGTAGCATCTGGAATAAGAAGAATAGAAGCTGTAACAGGAAAAACTGCTATGAAGCTTATAGAGAATAAAAATTCCATATTAAAAGAAATAGAAAAAATGTTTAAGTGTTCAGAAAAAGATATTGTTAAAAAGATATTAGCGCAAGGACAACAAATAAAAGAAAAAGAAAAGGAAATTTCAGACCTTAAATCAAAATTAGTCCAAGGGGCAGAAGATGATATAGTAAGAAATGCTATTGATGTAAATGGAGTAAAACTTGCAAAGGCACATTTTAAAGATTTAGATGCTAATTCATTAAGAGAATTAGGAGATAAGGTTAGAAATAAACTAGGATTTGGAGTTGTAGTTTTGGCTAGCGAGTTAAATGGAAAAGTAAATTTAATAGTTATGGCAACTAAAAACTCTTTAGAAAAAGGAGTTCATAGTGGTAAGATAATAAAAGAAGTTGCACAAGTTGTAAATGGCGGTGGCGGTGGAAGACCAGACATTGCACAAGCTGGTGGTAAAACTCCAGAAAAAATAGATGAAGCCTTAGAAAAAGCTAAAGAAGTATTAGAAAAGCTTGTAAAATAGTGTACTTTTCCTGTATTATAGTTTATAATATAATTAGAATTTGGGTTATGCTAAATGAATAATTAATTATATAATAGGCAATACTTAATAGTATACTATGTAAGGGGGTGAAGCTGCTAAAAGCAGCAACGTCTATGAGTGATAATTTGGATTATACTTTACAGTTTGATTTTAATAAAAATAAAGAAGATTTAACGAAATCTATTTTAACTGATGTATATAATTCTTTAAAGGAAAAAGGTTATAACCCTGTTAATCAGTTGGTTGGATATTTAATATCAGGAGACCCTACTTACATTACTAATTACAACGGGGCGAGAGCTTTAGTAAGAAAACTTGAAAGAGATGAAATTCTTGAAGAAGTTATAAAATCTTATCTAGAGATAAAATAAGAGTACCCCTTAGGGGTACTCTTTTTATATAAGGAGTTAAAAAAATGAGAATTTTAGGATTAGACATAGGAACTAAAACAGTAGGAGTTGCTATAAGTGATCCTTTAGGGTGGACAGCTCAAGGAATTACAACAATAAGAAGAAAAAATTATACTAAGGATATGGAAGAAATTAAAAAGATTTGTGATGAATACGGTGTAGAGACCATAGTAGCTGGTATGCCTAAAAATATGAATGGAACTATAGGACCATCAGGTGAGATGGTAAAGGAATTTTGTGAAAAGCTAAATGAAGTAGTTGATATAAAGATAGAGTTTTGGGATGAGAGGTTAACCACAGTAGCAGCTCATAGAGCAATGCTTGAAGCTGATTTATCTAGAAGTAAAAGAAATAAAATAGTAGATAAAGTAGCAGCAACGTATATATTACAAGGTTATTTAGATAGAATTTCAAAATAAAATATTAGGAGGAAAATATGAACGATAATTTAGAACCAATAATATTATTAGATGAAAATGGAGAAGAAACAGAATTTGAAGTTGTAACAAAACTAGATATAGAAGATAATGAATATTTTCTACTATCACCTGTAGAAGAAGATGAGGAAGTTGTTATAGCTATGAAGGTTGTAGAAGATGAAAATGGTGAGGAAATATTAGTCCCTGTTGAAAGTGATTTTGAAATTGAAATGATAGAAGAGGCATATGCAACGCTATTTGCCGATGAAGAAGAGTAAAAAGAGGAGTTTTTAGTATGTCAATGGCTATTACTAATTTTGATTCTTTAAAAGAGGATTTAAAGAAAAAAGGATATAAATTAACTCCTCAAAGAAGATCAATCGTTGATGCTATAATAAAAAATGAAGGTGAACACTTAACAGCAGAGGAAATATATGATGAAGTAAAATTAACTTGCCCAGAAATTGGCTTAGCTACGGTTTATAGAACTATATTATTATTAGAAGAAATTGGAGTTATATACAAATTAGATTTAAACGATGGATGTAGCAGATATGAATTAGCTCATGAACATGAGACACATAGACATCATCACTTAGTGTGTAATTCCTGTGGAAAAGTTATGGAGGTACATGGAGACCTTTTAGAGGAATTAGAAAAAGATATAGAAGATAAATATGGTTTTAAAATATTAGATCATATGGTTAAATTTTTTGGTATATGTAAAGAGTGTAGTGAAAAAGAGAAATAGAGGAGTTTCTTATTTGAAATAACCTTTGTTATATATAAAATAAAAAAAGGAGGGGAACTATGAAACGTGAGAAACTAAAGGTTAAAATTATACCTTTAGGTGGGCTAAATGAGATTGGAAAGAATATTACGGTTATTGAATTTAAAGATGATATAGTAATCATTGATTGTGGTCTTAAGTTTCCAGATGAAGATATGTTCGGTATAGATATTGTAATACCAGACATATCATATTTAATAAAAAATGCGGAAAAAATTCGAGGTGTATTTTTGACACATGGCCACGAAGACCATATAGGATCATTACCGTATTTTCTTAAACAGTTGAATG
>CAUWNL010000121.1:0-7938 GCA_963559995.1 uncultured Sarcina sp. | reverse complement strand
CATATTTTTTTTATCTATAATTTCAATTTCTATATTATAGTTTTTCTCTTTTCCTATTAAAACTTTTATAGAATTATCCCCATTAATTTTTTCAAAATAAAATTTATTTTCTAATATATTATCTTCATATAATATCTCATCTAAATAGAACAAATCTAATTCATTTATTGACTTTAAAATTTTCTTTAAATCTTTATTAGTACTAAAACTAACTTTAAGTCCACTTTCAGAAAAATCAATTATGCTACTTATATCTTTATATAAATCTTCTTCATTATATAAATAACTTCCATTTAAATTTAAAGAAAATATAATAGTTGTTAAAATCCAAAATATTTTTTTCATATCTTCCCCCACTTTCATCTTAATTATTGTCCTAAGAGGAAAATACTATTCTTTATATATTTATATTTTTAACATTTATACTATTAATATATACATTTTATATACAAGTTGTTCTAATATAATATTTTTTACAACAAAAAAATCTGTAGAATTTTAAATTCTACAGATTTTTCTTAATCTTCTTCTATTTTTAAATCTACAGTTTCCACCCTGGCGTAAGCCCTTACTAATGCTACTTCTGCTCTTTTAACATCTACGTTTGTATCATTACTTGAAAGTCTCTTTTCAGCTCTTTCTCTAGCTGCTTTAGCCCTACTAACATCTATATCTTGTGGCCACTCAGCAGCATCTACACAAAGAGTTGCTTGATTTTGTTTTACTCTTAACAATCCACTAGAAACAAATAATTTACTTAGTTTTCCTTTTTCATCCTTAATAATTGCTGTACTTGGAACTACTACTATTAAAGATGGCTCATATTCAGATAAAATTTCAAACTGTCCTTTTTGGCTTTCACATGAAAACTTCATTACATTTTGGCTTAATATCTCTCTTTCAGGAGTAACAATTGTTAGTTTAAAATTACTCATTAATAACCACCCCTATGCTATTTAGCTAAAGTTTTAGCCTTTTCTACAGCCTCGTCTATATCCCCTACAAAAAGGAAAGCTGCCTCTGGTAAATCGTCATGTTTTCCTTCTAATATTTCTTTAAACCCTCTTATAGTTTCTTTTACTGACACATATCTTCCTTTCATACCAGTAAATTGTTCACCTATTGTAAATGGTTGAGATAAGAATCTTTGAATTTTTCTTGCTCTACCAACTATTATCTTATCTTCATCTGCTAATTCATCTACACCTAGTATAGCTATAATATCTTGAAGTTCTTTATATCTTTCTAATATATGCTTAACCTTTGATGCAACTTCATAGTGTTCTTCTCCTACTATTTTAGGATCTAAGATTCTTGAACTTGAATCTAATGGGTCAACTGCTGGATATATTCCAAGTTCAACTATACTTCTTGATAAAACTGTTGTTGCATCAAGATGAGTAAATGTTGTAGCTGGTGCTGGGTCAGTTAAGTCATCGGCAGGTACATAAACTGCTTGAACTGATGTAATTGATCCTGTAGTTGTTGATGTAATTCTCTCTTGAAGAGCACCCATTTCAGTTGCAAGTGTTGGTTGATATCCAACGGCTGATGGTATTCTTCCAAGAAGAGCTGAAACTTCTGATCCAGCTTGAGAAAATCTAAATATATTATCTATAAATAAAAGCACGTCTTGACCTTTATCTCTAAAGTATTCAGCCATTGTAAGACCTGTAAGAGCAACCCTCATTCTTGCTCCAGGTGGTTCATTCATTTGTCCAAACACTAGGGCAGTTTTATTTAAAACCCCTGATTCTTTCATTTCATAATATAAATCATTACCTTCTCTTGATCTTTCTCCAACTCCTGTGAAAACTGAAAGACCTCCATGTTGTTTTGCTATATTATTTATAAGCTCTTGTATAAGAACTGTTTTACCAACTCCTGCACCACCAAATAGTCCTATTTTTCCACCTCTTTGATATGGTGCAATAAGATCTATAACCTTTATTCCTGTTTCAAACATTTGTGGTGATACTGTTTGTTCTTCAAAACTTGGAGCTGGCCTATGTATAGGATAATATGTTTCTGATTTTACATCGCCTTCATACTCATGGTCCAAAGGATTTCCTAAAACATTAAATATTCTACCTAAAACCGCATCCCCTACTGGAACTGATATAGGCTTACCCATATCTATAGCTTCAGCACCTCTTTTTAATCCTTCTGTAGCTTCCATAGCTATAGTTCTAACTATATCATCACCTACATGTTGTTCTACTTCACAAACCAACACTTTTTCATTATCTAATTTTACATGAATAGCATTATATATGTTAGGAAGTGATTCTGTATCAAATTTTATATCTATAACTGGTCCTATTACTTGAACTACTCTACCTATATTTTCAGTCATACTCTGTACCTCCTTATCCTTGTGCTTCTGAACCTCCAACTATTTCAGAGATTTCTTGAGTTATAGCATCTTGTCTTATCTTATTATATTGTATCTTTAAACTATCTAAAATATCTTGAGCATTTTTACTTGCTCCATCCATAGCTTGCATTCTAGCACTTTGTTCACTAGTTCTTGATTGACAAAAAGCATACATTACATTTGATATCATGTATGAACCCATAACTGCTTCTAGCACTTCATCTTCTTTACACTCCACGTCATATAGCTCATTACCATTTTCACTATTTGGCATTTCTATAGGCAACAATCTTTGTTCAACTGTTTCCTGAACTACTGATGAAACAAACTTTGTATAAACTATAATTACTTCACCGAAATTACCATTTTTAAATTCAGTTAAAGCTTTCTTACATATCATAGACGCATCTTTAGTTGATGGTTCCTCTGACAGATCAACATATTCTGCTATAGTATTATAATGGAATTTTTTTGCATAGGACAAACCTCTTCTTCCTACTACTATAACTGATTGTATCTCATCTCCATATTTTTCCTTAAGGTAATTTGCAGGGTTTGAATTAAAACTTCCACATAAACCTGAATCTGAAGATATTAATATATATAACTTTTTATCATTACCATTTCCTTGTATAAAAATACTGTCTGATATATCATCTAAAGATGCAAATAATTCTCCTGAAATCTCATTAAGATTATTGAAATAATTTTCATTAACACTTAATCTTGCTTTAGCTTTTCTAAGCTTAGAAGTGGCAACAAGTCCCATAGCCTTAGTAATTTTTTCAGTGCTTGTTACACTTCTTATTCTTCTTTTTATATCTAAAAGTCCCGCTCCTGCCATATGTTCCACCTCCATTTCATAAAGAGTGCATAGTCCCTAGAGACTATGCTTTAAAATTTTATGCTAAAAAAGTCTTCTTAAACTCAACTATGGCTTGTTCTAATGATGATTTTATTTCATCTGTTAGGCTTTTTTGTTCCATAATTAATTTTCCAATCTCTCTATGATGAGTATCCATAAACTCTAGGAACTCTCTTTCAAAGGCTTTTATAGAATTTACTTCTATATCAGTTAAGAAATTATTAACTACTGCATAAAGTATCATTATTTGCTTTTCAACATCCATTGGTGCATATTGATCTTGTTTTAATACCTCAACAACTCTCTTACCTTTTTCAAGTCTACTTTGAGTATCTTTATCAAGATCTGATCCAAACTGTGCAAAGGATGCTAATTCTCTATATTGAGCAAGTTCAAGTCTTAATGTACCTGATACTTGTTTCATAGCTTTTATTTGAGCACTACCACCAACTCTTGATACTGATATACCGGCATTAACAGCTGGCCTTTGTCCTGCATAGAAAAGTTCTGATTCTAAGAATATTTGTCCATCTGTTATAGATATAACATTTGTTGGAATATATGCAGATACGTCTCCTGCAAGTGTTTCTATTATTGGTAGTGCAGTTAATGAACCTCCACCATTTTCTTCTGAAAGTTTTGCCGCTCTTTCTAGAAGTCTTGAATGAATATAGAATACATCCCCAGGATACGCTTCTCTACCTGGTGCTCTTCTTAATAAAAGTGACATTGTTCTATAGGCTACTGCATGTTTTGATAAATCATCATAAATTATAAGAACATCTTTTCCTTTATTCATAAAGTATTCACCTATAGTACATCCAGAATATGGTGCTAAATATTGAAGTGGTGCAGATTGTGATGCTGTAGCTTCAACTATTATTGAGTAATCCATAGCTCCAACTTCTGTTAGCGTATTAACTATATGAGCAACTGTAGATTGTTTTTGTCCTATAGCAACATATATACAAATAACATCTTTACCTTTTTGATTAATTATTGTATCTATTGCTATAGCAGTTTTTCCTGTTTGCCTATCCCCAATTATTAATTCTCTTTGCCCTCTACCTATTGGTATCATTGAATCTATAGCTTTAATACCAGTTTGTAGAGGCTCATTAACTGAGCTTCTCTCTAATATCGTACGAGCTGGTGCTTCTATTGGTCTAAATCCATCATTTATTATTGGACCATTTCCATCAACCGGCTGTCCTAAAGAGTTTATAACTCTTCCAATTAAGGTATCTCCTACAGGAACTTCAACAACTCTTCCTGTACTTTTTACTATGTCACCTTCTTTGATTCCTTTTTCAGAACCTAGTAAAACACAACCTACATTATCTTTTTCTAGATTAAGTGCCATACCATATACTTCGTTAGGGAACTCTAAAAGTTCTCCTTCCATACAATTTTGTAAACCGTAAACTGTAGCAACTCCATCACCTATTTGAATTATAGTTCCTGAATCAACAGTTTTTAACTCATTTTCATATTTTTTTATTTCATCTTTGATTATAGAAGTTATTTCTTCTGGTTTAATGTGCATAGTTTCACCTCTATTCCTTGTTAAGTACTTGGGATTTTATTTGCTCTAATTGATATCTAACTGTACCATCTATTACTTCGTCTCCTACCATTAGATAAATTCCGCCAAGTATACTCTTATCAATTTCTTGTTTTAAAATTATTTTTTTATTAAATCTTTTCTCAAGATTTTTTGTTAATTTACTAACTTGATATGTAGTTAAAGGAATAACACTTTTAACTTGGGCTACTAACATATTTTGTTTTTCTAAATGGATTTTTTCCATTTGAATAACTTTTTCTCTTAAAAATCCTATTCTATCTTTTTCAATTAGTAATAATAAAAAGTTTAGTAATTCCTCATCTATTTTTCCTTCAAAAGCTCTTTTAAAAGTTTTCTTTTTATCAGAACTACTTATTTGTGGATGTATTATAATTTTATAAAAGTCCTCGTTCCCATACATTACATCACAAATATCTTTCAAATCTTGAATATATTTATCAACTGCATTTTTTGCCTCTGCAACTTCATAAATGGCTAAAGCGTATCTTCTATCTAAAAACTCATACATATTAGATACCTACCTTGCTTATAAATTCGTCAATAAGGCCTCTATGTTTTTCTTCATCTATTGCTTCATTTAAAATTTTAGAAGACATCATTAAAGCTAATTGAACAGTTTGTTGCTTTAACTCTTGTTCTGCTTTATCTCTTTCTCTTCCCATCTCCGCTTTAGCTTTTTCCATTACTGACTTAGCGTCTTTTTGTGCATTATCAACAATTTCTTCATATAATTTATCTGCCCTTTTCTTTTGCTCTTCTGTAATTTTTTTACCTTCTTCTCTTGCTGACTTTAATAAATTTTCATTATCTATTCTTAGTTTTCTAGCTTTTTCGGCATTTTCGTCAGCTTCTCTTATTTGTTGTGTTATATCCTCTTGTCTCTTTTTAATTAAGTCTTTAATTTTATTGAAGAAAAAGTGCTTTAAAACAGCAACTGTAATTAAAAAGTTTATAATTGTTGCTATTACCGTAAACCAATTTATTGACATATATACTCTGCCTCCCTCCGGAGTCAATTAACATTAACTCTATTATTTAACGAATAATAATATTATTGCTATAACTAATCCATATATAGCTGTTGCTTCTGTAAGACCTGCACCTAGTATAAACATACTTTGTATTTTACTTTCTAATTCTGGTCTTCTAGCTAATGCATCAACAGCACCTTCTGCTGCTATACCAATACCAATACCTGCTCCTAAAGCACATACTATTGCAACACCTGCTCCTAATATCGCCATATCTGTCATAAGAAAATCCTCCTAACTATCATTTACAAAATTTAATAATACTATTTAACAAATAATATTATTATTGCTATAACTAATCCATATATTGAAGTTGCCCCTGCAAGACCTGTTGCCATTATAAATGTGGCATTAATCTTACCTCCTAGTTCAGGATTTCTCTTTGCCATCGCTCTAGCCTCTGCAGCACCTTCAACCGCTATTCCTGTACCTATGCCGCCTCCAATTGCAGATGCTACTGCAATTCCGGCACCTAACATTGCCATGCCTGAAATCATAAGAAAACCCTCCTATACTTTATTTAAAGCATCTTATGTACTAACTATTTAACAAATAGTATTATAATAGATACAACTAATCCATATATTGCAGTTGCACCACAAAGACCTGTTGCCATTATAAATATAGCATTTATTTTATTTGCCATTTCTGGTTGTTTTGCCATTGCCTTTATTGAAGCTCTTGTTGCAATTCCTGTTCCAACACCGCCTCCAATACAAGCTAAACATGCAATACCTGCTGCTAATAAACTTAAATCCATGTGAATAACCTCCTAGAAATTATGATTTTTTATTTCTAATGTTCAGCCTGTAGTTTCATATACATAACTGTTAACATTACAAATATTATTGTTTGTATTACACCGTCAAAGGCGTCAAAGAAAAGATGTGCTGGTATAGGTAGTACCAATTGGAATGCCCAACCTAAACTATTTAATCCAGTATAAATTAATCCCATTACAATTGCTGCCGCTAGCATATTACCAAATAGACGTAAACATAAAGATAATGGTAATATAAATAATTCCATTAAGTTTAATAATATCATTGGTATATATGGACGAGCATATCCCTTAAGATAATCTACTGGACCATTTTTCTTTATAGCATTTCCATGCATTATACAGAATGTAATTACTGTAAATCCTGCTGTAACACTTAAGTTACTTGTAGCTTCTGAAAATCCAACTAATCCTGATAAGTCAAGTAAAAGTAACATCATAAACATTGTACCAATGACTGGAACATAGTTTGCATACTCTTCTCCTACGTTGTCAATAACAAGACCTTCTAAAAATGAATAAAGCATTTCTACTACAGTTTGTATCTTACTAGGCTTTCTAGTACTCATTTTTCTAGTTACTATTATTGAAAATACTATTAGAATTACCATAACAGCCCATTCATATACTATAGGACTTCCAATTTGGAATCCTGCTATATTTATTGTGAAATTAGGTGCAAAAACATTCATTTTTGTTCTCCTCCTTTCTTCAAAAAATAAAAAAATAATTCTACTAAAACAGTTTTAACCATATTCAATTTTTTTGAATATAAGTTGTTTGATTACTGTTTCTATTATAAATCTTAAATTGACATTAATAAAATTTGATTTTTCGTCATATTCTACCTTTTTTTATTTTTTTGGAAGATTTAGCTTATAAATATATTGATTTATTCGACATATCTCCCTTTTTTTCTATTTTTCTTTTTTTTTGATTTTTTATTTTTATATATTATCATTTTTCAGAAATTTCTGTACATTGTTGATAACATTTTCATCTGTGTATTCTTTTTTTGTTCAATTGGTAATATTATGTCACATTTTGCTATTATTCTATAATAATTGAATAATGTTCTCTCAATTATTTCAATATTTTTTTTAATATTTTTAAAAAAATATTATAGCTTTAATTAAATTTATACTTTTTTCACCAAATAACCTATATACATAATATTATTTTGAGTTATATTAAATAATATTATTTATTTTATACATTTCTTTATTATAAGGTAAATTTTTTTCATATGTATTATAATTCCTTATTAGTATATCTATATATTGGTTTCTTTATACT
>CAUWNL010000120.1:0-7979 GCA_963559995.1 uncultured Sarcina sp. | reverse complement strand
TAAATAACTTTGAAGAATAATAAAGGGTTAATAAGAGAAGTAATAAAATTTAAAAATTGCTAATAAGCTAATAAGATTGTAGATAAAGTTTATAAAATTAAAAAGCAAAACATAGGAGGAATTTATTATGGAAAGAAAATACTCAAAATTTAAAGTAGCAGCAGTACAAGCTGCACCAGTATACTTAAATCTAGAAGGAACAGTAGATAAAGTAATAAAATTTATAGATGAAGCAGGAAAAAATGGAGCAAAACTTGTAGCATTCCCAGAAGGATTTATACCAGGATATCCATTCTTTGCATTCTTACAAGGACCAGAATATGCAAAACAATTCTATGTACAATTATATAAAAATGCAGTAAAAATACCAAGTTATTCAGTACAAAGAATAAGCGAAGCTGCAAGAAGAAATAAAATACATGTATGCGCATCAATGAGTGAATTAGATGGTGGTTCATTATACTTAACTCAACTTTGGTTTAACTCAAATGGAGATATAATCGGAAAACATAGAAAAATGAGAGTAACAAGTGCAGAAAGACTTGTATGGGGAGACGGAGACGGTAGCATGATGCAAGTTCATGAAACTGAAATCGGAAACTTAGGGGGACTTATGTGTTGGGAACACCAAGTACCACTTGACCTTTGTGCAATGAACGGACAAAATGAACAAATCCACGTAGCATCATGGCCAGGATTCTTTGCAGATGAATTATCAAGCAGATACTATGGAGTATCAACTCAAACTTATGTTGTAATGTGTGCATCATTAATAACAAAGGAAATGGGAGATATCATGTGCTTAAATGACGAAGCAAGAAAAGTATTTGATACATTTGTACCAGGACATACTTGCATCTATGCACCAGATGGAGAACCAATGTGTGACTTAGTTCCAGAAGGCCAAGAAGGAATAGCATACGCAGAAGTAGATTTAGATAAATTACCAGAATATAAATATTACATAGATCCAGCAGGACACTATGGAAATAAAAACTTAACAATGAACTTTGATAGAAGATCAAAGAAAATAGTTAAAATGATAGGCGAAAATGAAAATAATGTATTAACTTACGAAGAATTAAATCAATACGTTAAATAATAAAATATAAAAATTCTTTTAGGAAATATTCTTAATTAGCGGTAAGAATATTTCTTAAAGAGTTCAAAAGAGCATAAAATAATGAAGAATTTAGTTTTTATAAAATAAATTAAAAAACATTAACACATTTAATATTAATAAACTCACTAAAAATAGTAAATAAATATAGATATAAGGCTATACATAAATAATTTTTAATATATTTTAAGCAAGGTTAGGTTGCTATGATATATGTTAAAATTTATTTGGTATAGCCTTTAAATTTTATACATAATAAAGAAATATTAATATTGCAATATATGGATTTAAAAGTTAATATTAAATATATAAGTTTATAAAGCAATTTCAATTTAAGAATATTATATACTATACTAGATAAGGGAGCAAAGAATGATTAAAAAATTAAATAAGGAAAGATTGCCTATAATTTGTATAATTATATTATCTTTCATTTTAAATATATGGAATATAAGGATACAGGGTTATGGTAATGAATATTATGCAGCAGGAATAAAAAGTATGTTGACAAGCTTTAAGAATTTTTTCTTTTTATCCTTTGACCCATCAGGTTTTGTAAGTTTAAATAAAGTACCTCTAGGTTTATGGATACAAGGAATTTTTGCAAAGATATTTGGTTTTAGTGGTTTTAGTTTAATATTGCCAGGAGCTATTGCAGGAACTATATGTGTCTTCATATTATATATTTTAATTAAGCGCTATTTTGGTCTTATGGCAGCTATAATTTCATCTTTAATACTTACAATAACACCTATATTTGTAGCTGTTAGTAGAACAAATGATTTTCAAACAATAGTAGTTTTATTTATGATGCTATCTATTATGCCAGCAATAAAAGCAGCTAGGACAGGAAAGCTTAAATATCTTATAGTAAGCTTTGTGATTATTGGAATTTCTTTTAATATAAATAGGTTAGAGGCATTTATAATACTTCCAGCTATATATTTAACGTACATATTATCAGAGCCTTTAGGGGAAAAAAAAGTAGTTGAAAGATATGTTTATGGTATTACATTTATTACAGAAGAAAAAGAGAAAATATCTTTAAACTCTAAAATAAAATCATTAGTTATAGCTACTATAGTTCTTTTAGTGGTATCTTTAAGTTGGTCATTTTTAGTTGATATAGTTCCAGTAAATAATAGGCCATATATTGGAGATAGCACAACTAATAGTGAAATTGAGCTTGCTTTAAACCATTATGATTTATCTAAGTTTCACGATAATTTAAATATTAATTTAGATTATAAGGGAGATACTACTTTAAGTGTTCATGGATTAACATTAAACTCTACTGAACTTACAGAAAACTATAATACATGGAACTCTATTCATAAAAATTATGAGAGCCCTTTAGGAATCTTTAGATTATTTAAAAATAGTAACGTAACAGATCAAATCGGTTGGTTTTTACCTTTAGCAATAATAGGACTAATAGTTTGTATAATAAATAAAAGAAAGCTTATATTATTAAATAATATTAAAAATATAGTTATAGCTTTCTTTGCTATATGGTTTTTAACTGAATTTTTATGTTTTAGTTTTATGTATACAAGTATTTATGATTTAGCAACTTTAGCTGTACCAACTGCTGCACTTTGCGGTATTGGTATAAAAAAGATGATATATATTTATAAAAATAACAAAAAAGTGTGGATTTCTTTAGCTTTAGGCTTAAATATTATACTTCAATATGTTATTGTAATTTATTATAGAGAGAATTTATCCTATGGATTGATACATTTTTTTTATTTAGATTTGGGGGTATCAATAATTTCAATAAGTATTTTATTTAAACTTAGAAAGAAAAAATTTAGAAATGATAGGTTAAAAAACGGATTAATAGGTATAGCTTTAACTGGAATTCTAATAATTCCTTTAATAGGGTCAGGTGCAAGTTTATTTTATAAAACTGATGGAGTCTTTAAAGGAGCAGGACTTCAACTAATTGAAAGTAAAGCTTATAAAGATGTAGATAGTTATATGGAAAATTATGGACAAACATTTGACGGAAGTGAAGATATAACTAAGTTAGTAGGTTTTTTACTAAAAAATAAAGGAAAAAATCAGGAATATTTATTAGTAACACCATCTGCTAGTGTATACGCATCAAAAATTATATTAGACACAGGAGATAATGTTATGGCTCTAGGTGGTAGAACGGGAAATGATAATATAATTAGTTTAAATGCTTTTAAGTTACTAGTTAAAGAAGGAAAGATAAAATACGTTTTAGTAGGTAATCAAACTGAAAGTTTAAATAATGCAGCTATTATGAATTGGGTAGAATCAGTTGGAACTATTATTCCAAATAGTGATTGGCAAGATGAAAATATAACAGTTGCAAATAATATATTATATAAAGTATTTAAAACAGATAAAAGAGATACATTATATGAGGTAACGCCAAAAGATGTAAGTAATATTTAAATTTGTATTAAGTTAAGAGGAAAGGAGTAATGGCCATTTATCTAATAATAGATAAATGGCTTAAAAATTATGAAAAACAATAAATTAACAAATAGTTTAGAAGTAAAGATAAAGGACATAGAAAACTGGATTTATAGTTATATAAAATGGTTAAATAATAATACAAAAGATAAGATGCCATTAGCTATTTCAAAAAATTATTTAGTTAAAGCCCATTATCATCAAGAAGAAGGAAGGGGGGGATATTTTGCTAAAGAAAGTGGAACTAGTGAAGGTCAATTTTTAACCCTTTTAGGACTTTTAGACTCTTATGATGTTACAAAGAATGGAGAAATTTTAGAATTAGCTAAAAATATAGCAGATTCTACACTAAAATATTTATATAAAAATAATGAAATTCCAGAAGAAAATTTTACAGAAGACTATATATTCTCACCACACTGGCTATTTAATGTAACAGGTCAAGGCTTCTCTAGTGAAAGAATTCATTTTGATAAAGAAATTAAATTTGTTAATGGTGTTGGATATATTAAGGCAAAAAATAAGGTAAAAAGATTGTTTTCAGTTAGAGATGTAGATGCAAAATTACAGTGGAATAGTCCTTTTTCTAAGATAGTTGGAAAAGAATATGAAATTTATAATAGTGTTATTAAAGATAATAAAGTTATAATAAATCTTGTAGAAAATTATTCAGGAACTTTAAAAGTAGTTTATTCAGATTTAGGAGGAGAAAAAATAGAACCTTGTGAAAATTATGAGGCTTACCCTATTTGGAGGAAATTATCAAAAGAAGAATGTTCTTGTGCTGTTGATAGTGTATGGTGGAGTTACCAATGTTTTAAAAAGCTTTATAAAATATTAGGAGATTTACAATATAAGAAAATATTAGAGAATATGAAGGATTTAATAAGGTTTATTTGTAAAATAGAAAATTCTAATGATTACATGACTACAAATTTTGAAAGTAATAATCCCTTTTCTATGAGGGGAACTTATACATATGATAATAGAGATAGAGAGGTTAGGTTTTTAAGGGATAGCTATGATGGAGCAGTAGTTATAAAAATTCCTGAAGGAACAGGAGAAGTGCAGTTTGGAAAAAGTGGAATAGATGAAATAATATCTACCAATAGATATTATAAACTAAAGATTTCAAGTCTAGTTAGAGGAAAAATAAAGATTATTTTAACTGATAGAAGTGGATATAATAAAGAGAGAAGATGGGAAAAAATAATAGAGACTAAAGGAAATAACGAGATAGAAGAGATTTTATTATATCAAAATGATTTTACAAGGATAGATATAGATGGAAACTTAGAATATTTACCTAAAAATATAGTCTTAAAAACAATAATAATAAGTACTGATGATACTAATGAGCAAGTACTAAAAATATTTTACTTAAGGCCTATGCCACTTGAAGGTTATCCTTATGTACCGTGGATATTCCCTTTTACATTAAATACTGTAAATAATAAAGTGAATGGACAGATGGGTACTCCATATGTTGGATATCAAGCACCTTGGATCTGGCAAGAGTTAAATGAAGATAAAGGTGTTTTAGGGTGTTTAAAGTTTATTAAAGATTCCCAAGAAGCTTATAAGAAAATAACAAGAACAGACAATAACTTTTTTGCACCAGTTTTTTTATGGGACTTATGGAATAGGGAAGATTATGGGGAAAGAAATACTTTTGCTTTTAATGGACCAGACCCAAATGCAACTTGGGGAGGATATCAATACAGAACAATAGAGGGCGTTGCTAAAACTCTTTATAATAATAAAAGCTTAGTTATAGCAAAAGATATAGTTTATAATTTCTTAAATGATATTAACAATATATGGGAAAATTATAAGGAAAATTTACCTACAGATTTTAAGGAAAATGGAGAAGTCTTAAGAAGTTATTATAGTTCTCACGATGTAGCATTACTTTTAAGGGCTGCCTTATATTCACTAAAAAGTGAGGCAATAGACAAAAATTTATGTATGGATTTAATAAATAAATGTCTTTTAAGTTTAAACCATAATTTCAATAGAAAAGGTATTATGGGATTAAATAAATTATCAGGAACTTGGGCTACGGATAACAGATGGTATATGTTTTGGGGTGGAGAAATTTTAAGTTCTTTAGCCCTTGTTATAAAATTTTATCAAGGTGAGCAGTAATGAATTATAAAAATTTATTATAAATGGAATATTAAAAGAAAAATATGATATAATTATAAAAAGCAAATGTTTACATACAGCCTTGGAAAATAAAATGGATTATATGGAGGTATATTTATGGAAAAAACTTTAGTACTTATAAAACCAGATGGGGTAGAAAGAGGTTTAGTTGGACAAATAATAAGTGTTTATGAAAGAAAATGTCTTAGAATATGTGAAATGAAGCTTATACAAGCAGATGAAGCTTTAGCATCAAAGCATTATGAAGAGCATAGAGATAAACCATTTTTTAAAGAACTTGTTGACTACCTAACAGAAGGTAAAGTTGTTGCAATGATTATAGAAGGTGAAAATGCTATATCCATTATAAGAAAAGAAAACGGAGATAAAGACCCATTAAAAGCATCTAGTGGAACAATAAGAGGTATGTATGCAAATAATAGAACTAGAAATTTAGTTCATGCATCAGATAGTTTAGAAGCAGCTAAAAGAGAAATGGCTTTATGGTTTCCAGAGAAAATAAAATAATCATAAAATATTATAAAAAATAATTATAAAAGTTTCTAAAAATAAATGTAAATTAAGAAATTTTATAATTATTTTTTGTGTTTTATAAAAAATTATTATTTTAGAAGCAGTGCAAGTTCCACTCTACTTTTCACGCTTAGCTTATCTAGTATCTTAGTAACATAGTTTTTTACAGTACCTTCTGTTAAAAATAATTTAGTTGAGATTTCCTTATTAGTAAACCCTTTAGAGATTAAAAGTGCTATATCTAATTCGCGACTTGTAAGTTTATCTATTATTTTATTTTGGTTTAAAGTAAGCTTATATCTACTACTATCACTGCTATCTTTTAAAAGAAGGGATGAAACTTTACTTGCAGCATTACCTGTTAAAAGAAGATTTCCTTCATTAACATATTTAATCGCATTTACAAGTTCGTCACTTTTTGAATCCTTTAATAAAAAACCATAGGCACCATTTTTAAGAGAGTTTAAGATATATTCATCCTCATTAAATGTGGTTAACACTATAACTTTAATATTTGGAAAAAGTTCTTTTGATTTTTTAGTAAATTCAACTCCGTCTAATATAGGCATTCTTACATCAGTTAGAACTACATCTATAGAATCTTTATTTAAAGATATTAACCCTAAAGCTTCTTTTCCATTACTAGCATCTCCTATAATAGTTATTTCATCTTCATAAAGGGAGAGCATCATTTTTAACCCTTCTCTTATTATTTCTTGGTCATCAATTATAAAAATTAAATTGCTTATCCTTTCTTTAGATTTTTAATTTATTCTAAGATATTTTTAGCATTTATTTAAGAAGAAAGAGGAATTTTGGCAGAAATTTTAAATCTTTCTGAAGTATTTTCTATAGATAGGGTACCATTTAAATTATTTAATCTTTCTTTCATTCCGATTAAACCGTTAGACCATATTATTTTAGAAGGCCTTTCACCGTTATTTACTATTGATAAATAAATTGTAGTATTATCAATAGATAAATCTATAAAAAATAGTGTAGCTTTTCCATGTTTTAATCCATTAGTTATTGATTCTTTTATTGTTTTATAAAGAGTATCTTTAAAGATATTTGGGAGAGTTTCTACGGCGTTAGAAATATTCATATTAAAAGATATTTTATTTTCAATAGATAAGTTATCAATTAAAAGATTTATAGAGGTTTTAAAATCTATTTTATCATTTTTTAAAGAGTATACAGTAGTTCTAAGCTCCTTGATACTATCATCTACTATAATTTTAGTTTTAGATAGAATATTTTTTGATTTTTCAGTAGATAGGTCTAAAGTTTTATCTAAAACATCAAGATGCATAGAAATTGCCATTAAATAATGTCCTAAAGAATCATGAAGTTCTTGAGCTACTCTGTTTCTTTCTTTAGAAATTGTAAGTTCTTCTATTTTCTTAGAGTATTCCTTTAGCTTTAAATTTTGTTCTTTAAGCTCATCGTTTAATATATAAATATTTTTTTTGTTTTTTCTAATTTTCCTAGTTAATATTACTATGATAAAGAAAGTGAAATAACTTATACTATTTTCTATAATAAATAAAAATAAACCTTTATTAGTAATTTTATGTCCTAATATATAGTAATTACTTATGTATGTATTAGATAAGGTTAGGGGAATTATATAACTTAAGTAGTTAGCTATAAATAATAAAATTTTAAAAAAACTCTCAAAGGCAAAACAATCAAAAAGAATAAAGAATATATAAAATATTATAAC
>CAUWNL010000119.1:0-8069 GCA_963559995.1 uncultured Sarcina sp. | reverse complement strand
AATCCTGCTATCAAAAATGACCATTTACTCAATGATAACATCGTACCAAGAAGTATAAACAGAGCAATCACTATTATTTTACCAATCATAAAATCATCTCATAATAAATTATATTTCAATATATAGTTTTATATAACTCATTATAATTTATCTTATATTATTTTACAAAATATTATAAGATCGGTTTTATACTTTTATATCCATTTATTTTAGCATCAACAAACGGAATTATGCTGTGAATAAGCATATTTTTAGTCTTTTAACTTCTTTATCGATACTAAAACTTTGTAACTACTTATACCAACTCATATAATTGATAAAAATTTAGTGGATATCCCTTTAAATCTATACATCCGAATTTTTAGGTTACTATGCAATGAATTAACGTGATTTATGTGGTATATATCATTCTTATAATGACCTCTTGCTATTTTTTTTATGGTCTAACTCAAGGTCTTTGGCAAATTGGATATACGATTTGTGACTATCTGTACATATTATTTAGTTAGGATCTATCCTTCCCTCATAAAGACTTTCAAGAGCATTATAATTAACCCTTCCTTTACATAAGGGTTCTAATATTATATTCCTATTTTTATCAATTGCAGTTGCTACACGGACCTGCTCATTACTTATATCACGCTTCTTAACCTGTTTACCTCTTTTTCGAGTAGGTATTGGAATTTCAAACCCACTTTTCTTATGATTCCTCTTGAAAGACTTGGCAACGAATGTTTCATCTATTTCTACTATGCCATCTACATCTCCAATACCCATAAACGCTCTTATGCAATCAAGAACTTTATGTCTCATATAAAATGATGTTTTACACCTATATCTACATTTTCAGCATTTTTCTTATAGAAAGCCCTATAAGCATTCCTTTAACATACTTAATCCACGTTTGTAATGGTAATTTAGTACATGATAATGAGGATTTAGTTAAATCGTTAAAGGATTTATTGCATGAGCGACACACATAACGTTGTTTACCTTTTAATTTTCCATTCTTCACCACATAAGTAGATTTATAATGAGGGCAACATTGACCTTTGCTAAATCTTGATTCTTTAAATTCTTTGTTAAGACTTCCTCAAGATGAACCAAGAGTAAGCATTTCGCCTATATAGTTAAATAATTTCTTAATTGATATTCACTAAGCGATGTTATATCTGATAGTTAGCATAAATATTACCTCCAATTGTACTATTATCTTTATTATAAAACTATTTGTAAATTATATGCACATATCAACATTATTGTCTAACAGAGTCTTATTATAAAATTTTGTTAAAATAAATGACTAAGGAGTATTTGTATAAAGATACTTTTCAATAAGAGATATTATACAAAATGTATGGGATGAATAAAATAGAGATAGCTACTCTATAGTGTAAAATATTAATTATATATTAATAAATAGTTAAATAAGTGTTAAATATTACATATAATATAGATAAATTTGGGTATATATAATATAATTTTAATGGTTTTATTATATAAATAATATGCGATTAAATAAGATAATAGGAGGTTAAAAATGAGGAAAAATAAAAAATTTATGATGCGCAGATTATTTTTTGGAATATTTTTATTAATAGTAGGTATTATAGTAGGAACTTTTGTATACAGTTTAGCCCATACATCAGGTGAAAATATACAAAGTAGTGTTAGCGATAACGCAAGTGATAAAAGATTAAATAATTTAAGCACAACAAGTAATGAAAATCAAATAATTCAAGGAGATAACATAATAGAGTCTGCTAAAAGTTATGCTGTTCCAGCAAATGAGGTTGCACAGATATTAGCAGGACATTCAAATCTTAAAACAAAAGAAGTGTTTTTGACATTTGATGATGGACCAAGTGAAAATACAAGTAAAATTTTAGAAATATTAAAAGAAAATGATGTACATGCTACATTTTTTGTTATAGGAAATCAAGTAGCTAATAATCCTAAAATGCAACAAGAAATTAAAGATGAGATTTACCAAGGAAATGCTATAGGTAATCATTCTTATACACATAATTATAAAATATTATATCCTAATAATGTTTTAAGTATTTCTAATACAATGAATGAAATAAATGAAACTAATAAAGTTTTACAAGGAGTATTAGGATCAAATTTTGATACAAGAATTTTAAGGTTACCAGGAGGTTATATGTCTAGAAGCTATTATAAGGATCCTAATTTAACTGCCTTTAACAAGGCACTTGACCAAGAACATATAACATCTTTAGATTGGGACGCTGAAACTGGAGATGCTACAACAAGCAGTGAGATGTCAATTCAAACTTTAGTTAACAATGTTATGAATCATATAAAAAATTTCAATCAACCAGTAATATTAATGCATGATTCATCAACTAAGAAAGATACAGTTGAAGCACTTCCTTATCTTATAAAAGCTCTTAAAGAAGGAGGATATAAATTTATGGTAATTGAAAATGCACCTACAGCTTCTTTTAATAATTTATCATATACAACTACAACGGGTTCAAATCAAGGGCAAGGAACACTAAATTAATAATTATTTAGATAAGTGAAAGATAATAAGTCATTGATGAGAGGTTATAGGTATTGTAGGAAAGCTTAAATAAGATATTTGTAAGTTTTAGTGTAATACACTAATAAAGACTATACACGAAGATAAGGAGGCGTGTATGGTCTTTTTATATGTAAGGTATTAAGGTTTAAAAATCGATACAAAAAAGAAACTAGGTAGTATTATAATACTAAAGATTTAAGAGCTTTAATATTAGATAATTCTTATTTTGGTAGGATAAGCAGAAATATAAACCCTAATGCTAGGAAAATAACAGCTAATATCCTACAAGTTTTAATTGATTTAAGGACACCTATTAATTGTATAGTTTGTGGTGTAGGAAATGGAAAAGTAAATATTATTACTCCCATACTTATTAAGAGACATGAAATACTTATGTTAGGAGTTGCTATTATTAATAATAGTAAATAAAATATAAATGAGCCTAGTAAAGAAAAAATAAACAATTTTGAATACTTTTTAGTTGATTTATAATAATCATTATATTTTTCTTCACAAGTTTTATTACAAAAACTATCTATTGATATTTCTTTATCACAGTATTTACATCTCATTATATCACCCTCTTTAAAAATAAGAAAAATATAGTAATTAATAGGATGAATTCTTATCTCGTAAGCTGTAATATTATATTATCCAGCCAAGTGCATAACTTGCACAAGATTGTATAAAGCCTATCCACCCTTTATTTGAACTATTATTAATAATATTAGAATTTGATGTTGAAAAAAAAGAACAGATTATAACACTAATTATACAAATAGTAAGGAGAATTACAAGAATTTTAATTGTTTTATAGTCGTGTTTTTTCTATTATATGGATAATTATATAGATTTTTCTTCATAATAATCACCTTCTTATATTTTATTTTACTACCATAATTTTCTTTAATCAATACTTTAGAAATAGCAAAAAATATATGTAAATATAATACAAATAAACTAATTATGCAGATTAATCAATATCAAAATAATATCTTTATTATTAGGGGTAAAAATAATAATATACATTAAATTGGATATAATAAGTAAAAAACTTAATAAGATAAGGGGAGATGAAAAATTTTAGATGCTAGTAAAAGATTAAAGATAAATTATGATGTATTTATGGGAAGTTTAGCTATAGTAGCTGTTATTTTAATCATAAGTGAAATGTTAATATCTATTCCTGAGAATATATTAAATATTTTTGAAATAATAGATACAATAATATGGATTATATTTTGCGTAGACTATTTTATAAGATTGTTAATAAGCAAGGATAAACTAATATTTATGAAAAGAAATATTATTGATTTATTATCTATAATACCATTTAATGCTATGTTTAAGATACTAAGAATAGTGAGATTTACTAAACTAATAAAAATTACAAGATTAACAAATATATTCAAGGGAACTAGAATATTAGTTTTAATTAGCAAATTTCAGTATAGAACTAGAGAATTTTTAAGAACAAATAATTTAAAATATGCTATTTATTTTGTAGCTACTATAATTATTTTAGGGGCTATAGGTATATCTATAGTAGAAGAAATCAGCTTTGGGAATGCTTTATGGTGGAGTTTTGTAACCGCTACTACAGTGGGATATGGAGATGTAATCCCACAAACATTAAGTGGAAGAGCAATAGCAGTGTTTTTAATGATAATAGGAATTGGATTTGTAGGATTATTAACTGCAACTATAGCAACTTTTTTTATAACAAATAGTAAAAAACAAAAAAATACATATAAAAGTGATGTAATTGATGATATTAAAAATAAGTTAGATGATTTTGACTCAATAACTAAGGAGGAATTAAGGGAAATGTTTAAGGTATTAGAAGTGCTTAAAGATTAAAAGGTATATAAATAAATTCAAGTACTATCATTCATAAATTATAGGGGATAATTATATAGAAATATGATAAAAAATAAGATATAATAAAACAAAGAACTGAAACATTTACATAAGTTTTTTGTTTTATTTCTATTAAGTTTTAAATCTAATGTTATCGTTATCAAAAAGCTAAGAGATTTTAGGAGGAATTAAAATGGATAATTCAAGAGAAGATATTAGAGAAGGAGTAATAGAGGATAATTATAGGACACCAATATATGGAATGTTAGAGGCAGATATGGATATACCAAAAACATCATTAAATGAGGGTCCTGTATCACCTAAAATGGCCTATCAACTTATAAAGGATGAACTTCTAGACGAGGGAAACGCAAGGCAAAATTTAGCTACATTTTGTCAAACTTATATGGAGGATGAAGCCATAAAACTTATGTCAGAATGCCTTGAGAAGAATGCTATAGATAAGTCTGAATATCCACAAACAACAGAACTTGAAAATCGCTGTATAGATATAATAGCTGATCTTTGGAATGTACCACAGGAATTTAATCACATAGGAACTTCAACTGTAGGATCATCAGAGGCTTGTATGCTAGGTGGACTAGCTATGAAATTTAGATGGAGAGAAAGAGTTAAAAAGCTTGGACTTGATATAAATAAGAAAAAGCCTAATCTTGTTATATCATCTGGTTATCAGGTATGTTGGAAGAAATTTTGTGTTTATTGGGATATAGAACTTAGAACTATTCCTATAGATAAAGATAATATGTCTTTAAATTTAGACAAAGTTAGAGATGCTTTAGATGAATATACAATAGGTGTTGTAGGGCTTTTTGGTTTAACTTATACAGGAAAATGTGATGATATAGAGGGATTAAATGCTCTTATAGAAGAATATAATAAAACCACTGACTATAAGGTATATATACATATAGATGCAGCATCTGGTGGATTTTTTACACCATTTATAAATCCAGAAATACTTTGGGACTTTAGGCTTAATAATGTAGTATCAATTAGTTCATCAGGACATAAATATGGATTAGTATATCCAGGAATAGGATGGATATTATGGAAGGATAAAAAGTATCTACCTGAAGAATTAATTTTTGAGGTAAGTTATTTAGGGGGAATGCTTCCTACTATAGCGATAAATTTTTCAAGAAGTGCAAGTCATATAATAGGACAATATTATAATTTTTTAAGACTTGGTAAACAAGGATTTAAAAAAATCCACTTGAAAACTAAAAATGTTGCTATGTATATAGCTGATGAACTTGAAAAAATTGGATTATTTGAAATATTAAATAATGGAGAGGCATTGCCTATAGTTTGTTATAAGCTAAAGGATGGGATTGAAGAAAAATGGACCTTATATGACTTAGCAGATAGACTTTTAATGAAGGGATGGCAAGTGCCAGCTTATCCACTACCAAGTGATTTAAACAACGTTATAATACAACGTGTAGTTTGTAGAGCAGACCTTAGTAAGAGTTTAGGAGAGCAGTTTATAAGAGATGTAAAGGTAGCTATAAACGATTTAAATCATGCAATGATTCTTGTAGAGAATCAAGATATTGCAGTTCCACATGGATTTACTCACTAAAATTATAAAAATAAAACTTTTATAATTTTATATTTATATATAAATAGGACAAGCTGTTACTAAAAGTTATTTAGATAAGGCTTGTCCTTATGTAGTATAGTTTATTTTCATTATAAGTTTATGTAATATTAAAAAATTGAATGTGTTCTTGTTGCTGTATAGGCACATACTCCAGCTAGAATAATTATTAATGAAGCAATTGTTTTTAATGTTTTTTTGGGATCTTTTTTCTTTGATTCACTCAAAATTTGTATTCTCCTTTATATTTTTTATGTAAACTTAGTATAATATATTTTTATAATAATTTCTATACACGTAAATAGTTATTTTATTTGTATTAAAGTTAATTTTGAAACTAAAAGGTTTTAGTTTCAAGCTAGAATAATATTAAGTAAAACAATGAATATAAATGGTGTTAAACATTTTATATTAAAACATTATAATTAATCAAATAAATAGAATGTATTGAAAAAAATAAACGTATGATATAATATATATATAGTATAAAAGTTCGTATATAATCGATAATATGGTTCGAAAGTTTCTACCTGCTAACCTTAAATATGCAGACTACGAGAATTGTGTAATATAAATGAAATAAGTGTATTCACATCTCAAAATTATTATCTTGAGATGTTTTTTTATTTTGTAGAGTATTATATACAAGTATTTAGTTAATTATGACACATTATTAGTGTTGAAAAATTATTTAGTTAAAATAGTTTATTAAGAGTTAATATATACTAGCTATATTTAATTAATAATAAATTATTACTAATATATTATTATAAATTTTATAAAGGTTATAGCAGTGTAGATACTAAAGAGAAAGGCGGAATAAGTTATGAAATTGTTAAAAAATCGTATTAGAAAAGAAGGAAATGCATTAAATGAAAGTGTATTAAAAGTTGACTCTTTCTTAAATCATCAAGTAGACCCAAAGCTTATGTACGAAATGGGAAAAGCTTTTAAAGAATATTTTAAGAATTATGGAATAACAAAAGTTTTTACAATAGAGAGCTCTGGAATTGCACCTGCTGTAATGACGGCAATGCTTATGAACTTGCCTATGGTTACATTAAAAAAACAAATATCAAAAATACTAACTGAAGATGTTTATCAAGAAACTGTACATTCATTTACTAAGAATGTAAACTATGAATTAACTTTATCAAAAAAATACATATCTAAAGATGATAAGATTCTTATAATAGATGATTTTTTAGCTTACGGTGAGGCAGCACTTGGTGCGATATCTGTAATAGAACAAGCTGAGGCTACAGTTGTAGGTATTGGTATAGTAATAGAAAAATCGTTCCAACCTGGAAGAAGAATTTTAGATCAAAGGGGATATGATGTATATTCTTTAGCTAGAATATCTAAGCTTGGAAAGGATACAATAGAATTTATAGAAGAATAATATCAAGGATAATAAGTAAAAAGCTTATTATCCTTTAATATTATAGATAATTTTTGATTTAAGTTGTATTTTTGGTAGTTATTGTTTTATAGATATACTATATTATTAAAAGTAGTAATTTATTTAAATGCAGATTGAAATATATCTTTTAAAATTATTTTTTGAAACACAGCACCTATTTACTATTTTAAAATTACAGTCTCTAATAATATTGTCCATATCCTCAAAAGTCACTATGACTAATTTTTTTGTAATACGTCTGGCAGTTTTTATTAAATTTACTTGTTCTTTTTCTGTTATTGGAGAAAATAGCCCGTAGGGAATATCTAAAATACAAACATCAAAATCCTCTTTAATATCATGCATATTAAAACTTTTAATTATATCCCTTTTATAACCAAAAAATTCTATGTTGTCTCTAGCATTCTTAGCAATAGGTTTGCTAAGCTCATATCCTTTAACATTAAAGCCTAAATCAAGAGCCTCAATAACAACAGTTCCAACACCACAACAAGGGTCTACTAATTTTAAGTTAAAGTTATCTTCCATAGCAATATTTACTAAAGCACGAGATATCTTTGTACTAAGAGCATTGGAGTAAGAATTTGGTTTGTTATCGTGACTATGCCATT
>CAUWNL010000118.1:0-8221 GCA_963559995.1 uncultured Sarcina sp. | reverse complement strand
GATGAGGATGGAAGTCTTGAGGTTAACAATATGGTTCCAGGTATCTATGATATTGAAATAGAAAAAGAATCTGACTATGGAACCATAAAAGAAAAATCAGAAATAACTTTAGTAGAAAATAGTAATTTTGATATACCGCTGCAAGGGAGCCTAGTTACTGTAAATAGTAATTTTGAAGAAGGAATAGTTTATATAAATGGGAGGAATTCTAATACGAAAGTTAAAGATTTTATAGATATAGGTCCTTTTAGTATAAATGATTCTACAACACTTATGGTGAAGGCTGATACTCCTTGGGGAACTTTAAGTAGTAACGAGATTACAATAGGAAACTATCCTGTAGTTGAACTTAATATAGATTTAAAAAACAATAAAGTGGTAGATGAAATAAATAATGTTGTTAACAGGTTTTATTTTAGCGTATTTAAGGCTTTAAATTCAGAGAATAAAAGTGATATAGTAAGTGCAACAGAAGAGGTTAAGGATAATGTATACTCAATTTTAAATAAAGAATATTTCTGGTTTAAAAATAGTTATGAAGTAAGTGACTTAGAAATAAGAATAAACAATAGTGAAATAAATTTTGATGGGAATAATTACACAGGTAATATTGTAGTGAATGTTTCATATAAAATAAAAAAACAAATATTTGGAATAAGCATTAAGACTGAAGAGTATTCAAAAAATTTCTTTACAGAAATTAAATATCAAAATAATAATTGGATTGTATGTGGTATAAATAATTTTTCTCTAGAAGGATTAGAAAATATTCAGTAATAATTTTAGGTATCGATAAAATCGATACCTTTTATTTATAAATTGAATAATAAAAAGATATTTGTTAATAATCATAATGTAGATTTATTAGTAGAATCTGATTTTAGATAGTATTAAAATTTTTAGGAGGAAATAAATGTATTTTATAAAAATATTAATGAGTGCTATTTCATTAATATTTATAAATTTTATATTAACAAATAAAATAAAAAGAATAGAAGATAAGCTAAATAATAATAGTTATAAATTAAACTTTAAAAGATTAGCAAAAAAATATATAGAGAGTTTAGGATATGATGTATTTTTACAAGAAGATATGGAGAATATAATTATATATGATAGGAGTGAACTTATATTAATATGTTGTAAAGATGTAAGTAAGGAAGATAAAAAAGTAAATACAAGTTATATCATGAGATTTATATCAGATATATCTTTAAAATCAGCATCTAGGGGAATCTTTATATATAATGGACAAATATCTAAGGAGATAAAAACTATACTTAAAGATAATAAAAATTTTAATTTTCATGTAGAGCTTATAAGTGAACAGGAGATATTGTCTAAAATAAATAAAGGTGTTTTAAGCTAAAGGGGGTAAATTATGTTTGAAAGTATAAAGGGAGTACTTATAATTATTATTTTATGTATATTATTAATTGTATTTTCTAAAATAACTTATTTATTGAGATATTTTAGAACAAATAAATCCTCATCAAGAATAGAGGAAATTAAAGAGTTAGGTGATGAAAACTTTTATTATCTATCATTAGAATCTTTAAGTAAAATGGGTTTTGAAGAGTTTTCCATTGTAACTGATGATATATTAAGGTGTATTAAAGATAGTGAAGAATATATAATAGTGCTAGGAAATGGCGAGAATAAAATAACGCATAAAGAAGCCGAAGTGTTTTATGGGTATATGCTTACTTATGGAATAAAAAAAATATTATTTTTTACAATAGAGGAAATTTTAAATGAGGTAAAGGAATTTTTTAATAGTATAAATGTAGAAGTTATATATTACGGAAAAAAACACATAATAGAAGATTATAATAATATAATAAGACATATATAAAAGAAGGTATAAATACAATAAAATAGTATTCATACCTACTTTTTATTAAAGTGAAATAGCAGTATCTAAAGCAACTTCCATCATTTTAGTGAAAGTATTTTGACGTTCTTCAGATGTTGTTTCTTCAGCTGTTATTAAATGATCACTAATAGTCAATATAGTTAATGCATTAACATTATATTTAGCTGCAAGAGTATAAAGGGCAGCAGTTTCCATTTCGATAGCTAAAGCCCCAAAATTAGCCCATAACTTCCAATGTTCTTTATCATCATTATAGAAAGTATCAGAAGTTAGGACACTTCCTACTTTTGGTTCAAACCCCTTTTTAGTTGCTACAGTATATGCTGTCTTTAAAAGATCAAATGATGCAGTAGGAGCAAAATCCTTACCATTAAATCTTATTTTATTCATAGATGAATCAGTGTGACAACTCATAGCAAGAACTAAATCTCTAACTTTTACATCTTCTTGTATGCTACCTGCAGTTCCAACTCTCATAAGATTTTTAACACCATATTCTGTAATAAGTTCATTAACATATATTGATATTGAAGGTATTCCCATTCCTGTTCCTTGAACAGAGATTCTTTTACCTTTGTAGGTGCCTGTAAAACCAAGCATTCCTCTTACATTATTATAGCAAACTACATCTTCAAGAAATGTCTCAGCTATAAATTTAGCTCTTAAAGGATCTCCAGGAAGTAAAATTGTTTCAGCTATTTGGCCTTTTTTAGCCTCTATATGCACGCTCATATAGGTCCTCCTTAAATTGAAAATAGAACATAATAAAACAAATTTGAATTATGTCTATAAAATAGTATAATTATATTATATATAATTTAAAAGATTTTTAAATAACTTTGATATAAATATTTGAAATTTCTTTAAAATATATTGTAAATAATGTAAAAATTAAAATATATTAAGGAGAACAAGTATGAGTTTTTACAAAATACTGAGTAAGTATTATGATGAAGTGTTTAAGTTACAACAATCTGCAGTGCAGTTTTTAGATAGAGAGTTAAAAGAGAAAGATAAAGTTTTAGATTTGGCATGTGGAACATTTTCCTATGGTCTAGAGCTTACTAAAAGAAGAAGAGAAGTTTTTGGTATAGATTTAGATGAATATATGATAGGGAGAGCTGAAGAGAAAAGTGGGGAGTTTAACATAGAGTTTTTTAATGAGGATATAAGAAATATAAATGTTATATTTAAAGATATAAGATTTAAAGAAATTTTTTGCATTGGAAATTCTTTGGTCCATTTACCTTTTAAATCAGAAGTAGAAGATGTTATAAAAAAAGCTTATAAGATATTAGAAGATACTGGAGTCTTTATAATAAGCATAATAAATTATGATAGAATATTAGAGAATAAAATAAAAGAGCTTCCTGAAATAATAAACAAAAAGCATGGAATAGTATTTACAAGAGAGTATGAATATGTAGAAAACTCAAAATACATAGATTTTAATTATACATTAAAAGTAAATAATGAGGAAGAACATGATATAACATATAAGGAAACAATAAAATTATTACCTATTTTAAAAGATGAACTTATAAAAATGCTTAATAATATTGGGTTTTCAAAAATTAGTGTATTTGGAGACTTTGATGAAAATCAGTGGAATAAGAATTCTTATAATACAATAATAAAAGCGTGGAAATAATTAAAATATAAGGGGAGTAAAATGATTAAGGATAAAGAGTATGAAAGTTTAGGTGAAAATATTTTTCCAATAGAATATTTAAGTGAAGAGGAAAAAGAGGAGCTTGGAGTTTTAGAGAGAAGATGTTGCAAAAGTAGTGGTGGAAATTGTAAAGGCTGTAGTAAGGGACAAGGATTACCTAGTTGTAAAAAAGGATGTAGTAGTACAAAAACTAATGAAAGAAAAAGTAAATGTGTAGGCTGTAAAGGCTGTGGATGTAATAAATAAAAATAGCAATTGCATATGCAATTGCTATTTTTATTTATCTACTTTTTTTCTTTTTATTAGCTATTTCTATGTTCATTTTTCTCTTATTTAGCTTTTGACCAATACATCTTTTCATAACAATATTAAGTATTTCTGAATCAAGATTTACAAAAGAGAAGTTTTCTTTTATATCTATATCACCTATTTGTTTAGGATTGATTTTAGCTGTATTTTTTATAAAGTTAACAAGAATTTTTGGAGTTACTCCATCACGTCTACCAACTGATGCAAAAACTCTAGTCTCTTCCATAGCAGGAGATTCTATTTCATTGCTTTCGTAGTCAAAAGGAGTTTCTTTATCAAATAATAGTTTCATTAAAGCAGCTGCTACATCAACTAGGCTATATTCTTCATCAAGTTGAGTTGCAAGAGGTAAGAATTTAGCAAAATCATTTTCTTCTACTGTAGTTTTAACATCTTCTACTATTGATTTAAATTTTGTCTCAAATATTTCATCAGCAGTTGGAACAGACTTTCTGTGTATTGTACTTTTAGTATTTCTTTGGATTTGTTTAAGCATCATGTATTCTTTTGGAGTAACTAAAGAATATGCTATACCTTCTCTGTTAGCCCTTCCTGTTCTTCCTATTCTATGAACATAGCTTTCGCTATCTTGTGGAAGGTCATAGTTTATAACATGAGTTACACCTTCAACATCTATTCCTCTAGCTGCAACGTCTGTAGCTACTAGAAAATCAAGATTTCCTTCTTTGAATTTTCTTAAAGTTTGCATTCTAAAGTTTTGGCTCATATCTCCGTGCATACCTTCAACCATGTATCCTCTAGATTGCATACCTTCTACAACTTCATCAACACCTTTTTTGGTTTTACAGAAGATTATAGCTGCATTTGGATTATCAAAATCTATAACTCTACAAAGAGTTTCAAATCTATCCTTGTGTTTTATTTCAAAATAATATTGCTCTATTTTTGAAACTGTTAAAGAATTTTTCTTTATAGATATGTGTTTAACATCAGGTTTCATATAATTTTTAGCTAAACGTCTAATTTGCTCAGGCATTGTTGCAGAAAATAAAAGAGTTTGTCTTTCAGATTTAAGGGATTTAACTATTTCTTCTAAATCATCAATGAATCCCATATTAAGCATTTCATCAGCTTCATCTAAAACTAAGAATTCTATATCATCTAATTTTAAGTGTCCTCTTCTCATAAGATCTAAAATTCTTCCAGGGGTACCAACGACAACATCTACTCCACGTCTTAAAGCACTCATTTGTCTATCTATAGGTTGACCACCATAAATTGGCAATAAAACTGTATTATTGTATTTTGCAAGTCTTACAAGTTCTTCATTAACTTGTATTGCAAGTTCACGAGTAGGGGCTAAAACAAGGGCTTTAGGTAATTTCTTTTTATTAGAAATCTCTATTCTACTAAGAAGTGGGCAGCCAAATGCAGCAGTTTTTCCAGTACCAGTTTGCGCTTGACCTATTATATCAAAGCCTTCTAAGGCTGTAGGAATGCTTTCCGCTTGAATTTGAGAAGGTTCCTCAAATCCCATATCTTTTATAGCTTTTAAAACTGTATCTTTTAAAGCTAAATCTTCAAATTTTAAATTGTTCATTCTTTATCCTCTTTCTTTTATATAAATTTTAAACATCTCACATTTATAACAAAGGTAATAATAACATAGTATTAATATATTAGCAAACAAATTTATGGGATGGTTAGTATTTCTAATTAATTAAAAATGCAATAAAAAAGGGTGCTCTTATATAGTTATTATTAACATAAATATAATTAAATTATCATAAGATATAGGATGTTTTGTGATAAAATTACATAATAAAAGAATATGGAGGTCTTATTTATGGAGATAGGAATTTCTTCAGCTTGTTTTTATCCTGATATGGTACTTGAGGATTCCATACCTATTATGAAGAGATTAGGATTTAACATAGGGGAATTATTTATAAATACGGTAAGTGAATGTAATGAAGATTATATATTAAAAATAAAGGAAGAAACTATAAAGAATAAATTTAATATTAGATCAGTACATTTTTTTTCAGCTATGTATGAACCTTTTTTATTTGATAATTATAAAAGAAGAAGAGAAGATGCCTTAAAGATATATAGAAAAGTTTGTAAGGCTACAAATTTATTAGGAGCTAGTATATACACATTTCATGGAATGAGATATAGAGAGTTTAAAGATATAGATAAAAGATTAGTTTTAGATGTTTATAATGAGCTTTTATATATAGCAGGAGAAAACAATATAGAACTTGCTCAGGAAAATGTATCTTGGTGCATGTCAAGTAACTTAGAATTTTTAAAGATGATAAAAGAAGACGTGAAACAGTCTATTAAATATACCTTTGATATAAAGCAATCATATAAAGCTAATAAAAACCCTTTAGACTATTTAGATATTATGGGAGAAAATTTAATAAACCTT
Organism: uncultured Sarcina sp.; assembly: GCA_963559995.1. GTDB lineage: Bacteria > Bacillota > Clostridia > Clostridiales > Clostridiaceae > Sarcina. The sequence continues at coordinate 1,966 of CAUWNL010000118.1, read as the reverse complement.
CATATTAATGATAGAGATAAAAATAGTCCTTGTAAACTTCCAGGGGAAGGAGATGTAGATTATAACATTATATTTAATAAGCTTAGGGAAATAAATTATGACAAAATGGCTATTATAGAGGTTTATAGAGATAATTTTAAAAAATATGAAGAATTAAGTAGAGTACATGATTTTTTAAGAAAGTTTTAATATTTACTAATTTAAAAGAAATATTTGATAAAAAAAGATAGGATGTGGTATAATAGCTTAGTTAGTATAGTTATATAGTTATAATTTATATTTTTTAGTAAGTTATAATAGTTTTTAGACACTTTTTAGGAGGAGTATATAACATGGAAGTTAATATGAACAAAATAGAAAATAATGTTGTAGAACTAGAAATCAAAGTTGAAAGCAAAAAATTCGATGAAGCTTTAAAGAAAGCTTATAAGAAAAATGTTAACAAGTTCAACATACAAGGATTTAGAAAAGGTAAAGTTCCAATGAATATAGTTAAAAAATTCTATGGAGTTGAAGTATTATTTGATGATGCAATAAACTTTTGTATAGATGAAGTTTACCCAACAGCATTAAGTGAAAACAATATAAAACCTGTTGACTATCCACAAATTGATGTAGTTGAAGTTGGAGAAGGAAAAGATTTAGTATTTAAAGCTAAAGTTACAACTTATCCTGAAGTTAAACTTGGAGAATATAAAGGTGTAGAAGTTAGTTACACAAAACCTGAAGTTACAGATGAACAAATAGAAAATGAATTAAAAGATATTCAAGCTAAAAATGCTAGAGTTGAAACAAAGACAGAAGGAAAAGTTGAAGATAAAAATATAGCTGTTATAGATTTCAAAGGATTTATAGATGAAACTCCATTTGAAGGTGGAGAGGGACACGATTATGAGCTTGAAATAGGTTCAGGTTCATTTATAGGTGACTTTGAACAACAATTAATAGGATTAGAAAAAGGCGAAAGCAAAGATGTAAATGTAACTTTTCCTGAAAATTATGGAAGAGAAGAATTGAATGGGAAACCAGCTAAATTCGAAGTTACAGTTAAAGATATAAAGGTAAAAGAATTACCAGCATTAGATGATGAGTTTGCTAAAGAAGTCTCAGAATTTGATACAATAGCAGAGTACAAAGCTGACTTAAAAGAAAAAGCTGAAAAAGCAAATGAAGAAAGAGCTAAGAGAGAGCTTCAAGAAAAAGTTGTAAATCAAGTAGTTGATAATGCTACAATAGATCTTCCACAAGTTATGGTTGATAGAGAAGTTCAAAATATGATAAAAGATTTAGAACAAAGATTATCATACCAAGGATTAAGCCTTGATCAATACTTCCAATTCACAGGAAGTTCAGAAGAACAAATGAAAGATTACATGAAAGAAAATGCTGAAAGAAAAGTTAGAACTGATTTAGTTTTAAATGCTATAACAGACGAAGAAAAATTAGAAGCAACTGAAGAGGAATTAAAAGCTAAAGCTGAGGAAGTTGTAAAAATGTATCAATCTAAAGATGTAGATCAAATGGTTGATATATTATTAAAATCTCAAGCTGAAGCTTTAAAGGCTGATGTAGTTAGAGAAAAAATAGTTAACATGTTAGTTGACACTGCTAAAGTTAATAAATAATATAAGTTTTTAAAAGTTAATAAGACTTAAAAAGTATTGCCAGAAATTATTTCTGGCAATTATTTTAAATTTTTATTAACAAAATAAAAAAAATTATATATAATTAAATATAGTAGTACTATTAATTAAATATTTTGGCAAAATTATAATTATTAGAAATAGTTAGGAGGGAATTTAATGAGTAATTTAGTACCAATGGTCGTTGAGCAAACAAGTAGAGGCGAAAGAAGTTACGATATATTTTCAAGATTATTAAAAGATAGAATAATTATGTTAAATGGAGAGGTAAATGATGCTAGTGCAAGTTTGGTAGTAGCACAGTTGTTATTTTTAGAAAGTGA
>CAUWNL010000117.1:0-8562 GCA_963559995.1 uncultured Sarcina sp. | reverse complement strand
CTTTGGTCATATGACAATTAAATATGATGGTGATGTTTGTCCTTGTGGAAATAAAGGATGTCTTGAATTATATGGAACTATTGGCGGTATAGAAAATTTATATAAAAAATATTCTGGAGAATCTGCTTGCTTAAATTTAATAATTAGAAATATTTTAAGTGATCTTAAGTATGATGAAACAAAATTAGATGATTTTGATTATATGAAATATCTTAGTAATTATTTTTCTGAAACAAATAATTATTATTTTAAGGCACTAAATGATGGAATTCATATTTTAGCTTTAGGTTTAAACAATTTTTCTAATCTAATAAATGCAGATAGAATTGTTATAAATGGACCTTTAATTCAAAAGGATATACTAATTTATAAATTACTTCTTTATCATTTAAAAACCCTAAATAATAATGATAGTACAATAAATAAAATATATACTACTGAAGGATATTTTAAATCTAATATAATTTCAACAGGAGCTGCTTTTACATTATTGCTTAATAAACTTCAGTTATAAAATACCACTAAATTATAAGCATTTAGTGGTTTATATTATTTACTAAGCTTAAAACCATAAAATAGAATAATTAAGGAGAGCGTGATATACATATGCGAAAATATTTACACCTTTTTTGGACGTATTTAAAAATCTCTGCTACAACTCATGGTGGAGGATATGCCATGGTTGGAATAATGGAAAGAGAACTAGTTGACACTCAAAAAATGATGTCTGGCGAAGACTATATGGAAACAGTAGGTATTTGTCAAACATTTCCTGGCCCATTAGCTGTAACATCCTCAGCTTTTATAGGTTATAGATTAGCTGGTATTGGGGGAGCCATATCTTGTCTTTTAGGCGTTTTATTACCTTCCTTTGTTATAATTTTTATAATTTCTACTATACTATTAACATTTGATAAAAATCCTTATGTTAAGGCGGCCATAACAGGAATCGATGGAGTTGTTCCTATGCTTATTTTACTTGCAGTTGTTAAGTTTGCTGCGAAACTTAAGAAAAATGTTCATAACATTATAGTAGCAATTATTGCTCTTATAGCTTTGGAAGTATTTAATGTAAACCCCGCTGTAGTAATAATAGCATCTGCAATTTACGGTTTATTTGTATTTAGATTTTTATTTAGAGATAAGGGGGACACAAAATAATGATATTACTTCAATTATTCTTAGTCTTTTTTGCAGTTGGAACATTAGCCTTTGGTGGAGGCTATGCAATGCTTCCATTTATAAAAAGTCTTTTAGTAAATAATATGCACTGGATAACAGCTGCTCAATTTACAAGTTACATAGGTATATGTCAAATAGCCCCTGGTCCAGTTTCAGTTAACCTTACATACTTTGTCGGCTTTAAACTAGCAGGAATTCCAGGTGGTATATTAGCTATGGTTGGTCTTTGTACTACACCATTTATCTTAGTATCAATTGCCTTTAAAGCATTCTCTAAATTTAAAGATTCTGTTGTTTGGAATGCTTGCTTAAAAGGAATGAAACCGGCGTTAATAGCATTACTTTTAAGTGCTTTAATCATGGTTTGTAAGACAGCATATATTGGCAAAACATTTACTGGAGAATGGCATGAGATAGTCATCACAATAATCTCAGGAATACTCTTATTCTCCAAAAAAGTTCATCCAATTTTTATAATCCTTTTAGCTGCAGCACTTGGAATAGTATTTACTTTTGTTCCTCTCTTTAATTAGAATATTTTAATTAATACTAGGGATAAAAGAAGGGCTTGTATCAAAAGTGATATAAGCCCTTCTTTCATTTAAATTAGTAGTTTTCAACATTTACAGATATAACTCCACCTAGTTCTTCAATTTCATTAACCATATCTATAACTCTTAGATTAGTTTTACATCTGAATTTTGAACTTATGTGGTATATATTTGTTTCATCTAAGCTTTCTTTTTCAATCTTATAACTTAGAATATAATTTGAATTTTTATTTAGAATGTCCATTATTTCATTCTTAGGCTTAGAATAAACTTTAATGTTCATTTCAATTACCTTATGGGAATTTAATTTAAATATTCTTTGAAAAATTTCAAGTCCAACTAAAACAGCAACTGTTCCTAATATTGCTATAGGATAAAGCCCAGAACCTGCTGCAAGGCCTATTGCTGCAACAACCCATATACCTGCTGCTGTAGTTAACCCTCTTACCATTTTTCTTTCTATTATTATAGTTCCTGCTCCTAAAAAACCTATTCCACTTACAACCTGTGCTGCAATTCTACTTGGATCTAATGAAATATTGTTGTACCTTAAGACATCTGAGAAGCCATATTGAGATACTATCATTATAAGTGCGCTACCAACCCCAACTAGAAAATGAGTTCTAAGTCCCGCTTCCTTTGAACGAAGCTCTCTTTCAAGACCAATAGCTCCAGCTAAGATTCCAGCTAAAATAATTCTAAACACTATGTCATGAAGACTATAAGTAGGTACTGCATTCATCAATACTCCTCCCTTCAATAAATAACTAATTATGTATACGATTATAAAAATATATTAGAGTACTATAAAAGAATAAGCCCTCTATAAATTAGGCCTTATTTTATCATAATATTATTCTTAAATAAACACCCTACATCAAATTTCATAAAAAATTTTTATAAGTTTTCACTTATTTTAATAATATAAAAATTAGATATTATTATATAAGAAAATATAGAAATAATTTATAAATTTTTAACCATTTTACTAGAAATTTTTAAATAAAATAAATTTAAATCTAAGCTATTGATTAAAATCAATTACTATTTTTTACTAAATATTATATTCATCACTATAAGTGATATATTCCAAATATTTATTATTAAAAAATCCTCCCCTTAAAATTATCTAAATAATCTTAAGGAAAGGATTTTTATAAAGATAGTAAAAATTTTTAATAAAGCTAAATTTTAAGCATTTCTAAAATCATTAGTCGCCATAATAAAAATTATTTCATAAGTTCACAAATATTATTAGTGAATTCAACAGGATCTTCTATAGCTAATCCTTCAATAAGAAGTGCTTCGTTGTATAAAAGATTTGTGTATAAATTAAACTTTTCTTTATCATTTTCATAAGCATTTTTTACAGCTTTAAATACATGGTGATTTGTATTTATTTCTAAAACTTTTTGAGCCTTTACACCTTCATTGTTAGGCATTGTACTTAAAATCTTTTCCATCTCAATTGTTACTTCGCCTTCTGCTGATAAACAAACTGGATGATTCTTTAGTATTTTTGATGCCTTAACTGCTTTAACTTTATTTGATAAAGTTTCTCTCATAGCATCTAATATACTTCCATTTTCCTTAGTTTCCTCTTCTGATAATTCTTTTTTATCTTCAGGTTCAATTCCCAAATCTCCACTAGATACGGACTTAAACTCTTTTTCTTTATAAGACATTAACATCTTTATAGCAAATTCATCAACATCTTCTTTAAAATATAAAATCTCATATCCTTTATCTAATAAAAGTTCTGTTTGAGGAAGTTTTTCTATTCTATCTATTGAACTTCCTACTGCATAGTAAATATATTTTTGATCTTCTGCCATTCTTTCTAAATATTCATCTAGAGTTACTAATTTCTTTTCTTTTGAAGAATAGAACATTAATAAATCTTCTAAAACATCTTTATTAGCACCAAATTCACTATATATTCCGTATTTTAATTGTCTTCCGAAAGAATTATAGAACTTTTCATATTTTTCTCTATCATTCTTTAACATATTCTTTAATTCATTTTTTATCTTAGTCTTAATATTTTTAGCAATAAGCCTTAATTGTCTATCATGTTGAAGAATTTCTCTTGATATATTAAGTGATAAATCTTCTGAATCCACAACCCCTTTAACAAATCCAAAATAATCTGGAAGAAGGTCTGCACATCTATTCATTATTAAAACACCATTTGAATATAACTCTAAACCTTTTTCATATTCCTTAGAATAAAAATCATAAGGCGCTCTCTCTGGTATAAATAATATTGAATTATAGCTTACAGCTCCATCAACACTTATATGAAGATGACTAAGTGGTGTATCAAAACCATAATGTTTTTCTAAGTAGAAGTTATTATAATCTTCGTCTTTAAGTTGGTTTTTATTTTTCTTCCATAGAGGAACCATGCTGTTTATGGTTTCTACTTCCTTATACTCTTCATACTCATTTTCACTGCCTTCTTTAAGCTTACTCTTAGTTAATTCCATTTTAATTGGATATCTTATAAAATCTGAATACTTCTTAATAAGAGATTGTATATTGTATTGGTCTAAATATTTATCAAAATTCTCATCATCTTTATTTTCTTTTATTTTTAAGATTATTTCAGTTCCAACTGTTTCCTTATTAGCTTTTTCAATAGTGTATCCATCAGCACCTTCTGATTCCCATCTATATGCTTCGTCACTATTTAATGCTTTACTTATAACAGTAACTTTATCAGATACTAAAAATGCTGAATAAAAGCCAACACCAAATTGACCAATTATTCCGTGTTCATCATCTAATTCATTTTCTTTTTTAAACTTCAATGAACCACTTTGTGCAATAACACCTAAGTTATTTTCAAGGTCATCTGCAGTCATACCTATACCAGTATCCTCTATTTTTAAGATTCTGTTTTCTTTATCTATACTTATATTTATAAAATAATTATCTTTATTAAAGTTTATTGATTCGTCTGTTAATGCCTTATAATAAATTTTATCTATAGCATCACTTGAATTTGATATAAGTTCCCTTAAAAATATATCTCTGTTTGTGTAAATAGAATGGATCATAAGATCTAACATTCTTTTAGACTCTGATTTAAATTGTTTTTTTTCCAAGATTAATCGCCCCTTTATAACATTATATACCTTTTACCTATTAGCACTCTAATATCTTGAGTGCTAACCTACTTTTTTATATATCATATTTTATTTTTTCTGTCAATACCAGTAAATTAATTTATATAGTGTATTAAATATCTATTTTATATATTTTTTTCCTTAGATAAGTGTATTTAAACCGTTCTCAAAAACAATAAATAATTAGTAAATTATACTATATTATTTTAAATCTTTTCTATAAAGCTTTGGACTCACTCCATTTACTTTTTTGAATATTTTTGAAAAACCTAAAGGGTCCTTATACCCTACTGACCTTGCTATATCACTTATAGAGAGCTTGTCATCTTCTAATAAGGTATATGCCTTCTCCATTCTATATTTTAGTAAAAATTCTTGTGGTGATACATCTAATTTCTTTTTAAATATGGTAAAAAAATAACTTCTATTTATTCCAATAAAGTTTGCTATATCTATAACTTTAATATCATTTATATAATTATGTTCTATATACTCTATTGCTTTTCTTATATATATGTCTGTTTGATTTTCTATCATAGGCTTTTTATAAGTGGCGTTTTCAACTAATTCAGATAAAAATAAATATAGTAACCCCTCTGTTTTAAGTTTGTTTTGAAAACTCATATTTTTTAACTTTAATATTTCATTAATATATGATCTTAAAGTATTATTGTCTTTACTATATTCAAATATTAGATTATCCTCATTTAAATTTGCACTATTTAAATATTTTTTGGCTTTTAATCCATTAAAACCAATCCATACATAAGACCACGGATTTTCACTACTTGCCTCATAGTATGTTAAAGTATTTGGACAAATCAGAAAACCTTGATTTTTCTTTATATTATATCGTTTTCCATTTACTAAATAATAACCCTCACCTTCTAAAATATAATGTATTAGATAATGATCCCTAACAGCAGGGCCAAAACTATGTTTAGGGGAACAAATTTCAACTCCACATTGACATAAAAATAAATCTAATTGTTCTTCATTTTTACGCTCCAAATATTTAAAGTAATCATTTTCAGAATATTTTATAGCACTCATAAAAACACTCCTATCTCAATGAATTTCATCTATTTTCAGTAAAATTTTATATATAACATTTTAACATAAATATATAACATATAGGTATTTAATTTTATAATCTACAAGTATATAATTAAAAATATAATTTAATATTGGAAATATTATGTATTAAGTTAAATTTCTTTAATTATTACTAAAGTATAACTTAATATTTTACCTTAAAATATGATTTTTTTTATATTATAAACACGCAAAACTAGTAAAATAAATTTACTTAAGGGGGAATTTAATTATGGCAATAAACTTTAATGAGAATAAAAATATCTTTCATATATATTCAAATAAAACAAGTTACATCATACAACTTTTAAATACTGGACACTTAACTAGTCTATACTGGGGAAAAAGACTAGGTTCTGACAATGTTGAATACGTTTCTAGATCTAAAGATTTTGGAAGTTTTTTAACTAATACTGATAATATAGATGGATTTATGGTAGAGTCCACAAACTTGGAATATCCAAGCTTTGGTGCAACTGACCTTAGATGCCCTGCTGTTGAATTTCAATTTGAAGATGGTACATCTGCTACAGATTTAAGATATAAGAGCCACAACATATTTAAAGGGAAAAATAAACTTCAAGGTCTTCCTGCCACATATGTTGAAAATGAATCTGAAGCTGAAACCCTTGAAATAACTCTTGTTGATTCTTTAAAAAATGTTGAAGTTGTTTTATCTTACAGTGTTTTTGAAAACTTTGATGCAATCGCTAGAAGTGTTAAGGTTAAAAACTTAAGCAATGAAACTATCAATATAGAAAGAGTTTTAAGTGCAAACTTTGATTTTAAAAATGCTAACTTTGATCTTATTCAACTATCTGGTGCTTGGGCAAGAGAAAGAGATTTTGTTCGTAATCCTCTAAGGCGTGGAAGTCAAAGCATTGAAAGTAGACGTGGTGCAAGTAGCCATGCTCAAAATCCATTTATTGCTTTAGCAAGACCAGAAACAAATGAAAATACTGGTGATGTTTATGGTTTTAGCCTTGTATATAGCGGAAACTTTTTAGCTAATGTGGAAGTTGATATGTATGAAAACTCAAGAGCTCAAATAGGAATTAATCCTTTTGATTTTAAATGGCTTTTAGAAAGTGATGAAGAGTTCCAATCTCCTGAAGCTGTAATGGTTTATTCTTCAGAAGGTCTTACTGGAATGTCCCACATTTATCATAATCTTTATGGAAAAAGACTTTGTAGAGGAAAATATAGAGATGAAATAAGACCTATACTTATAAATAACTGGGAAGCTACTTACTTTGATTTTAATGATGAAAAAATTGAAGCAATAGCAAAAGATGCTGCCTCTTTAGGAGTTGAGTTATTTGTTTTAGATGATGGTTGGTTTGGAGAAAGAAACAGTGATAAGAGTTCTTTAGGTGACTGGTTTGTTAATGAAGAAAAAATTAAAGGTGGTATCAACAAACTAGCTAACAAAATAAATGATATGGGAATGAAATTTGGTTTATGGTTTGAACCTGAAATGGTATCTCCTATAAGTAAGTTATATGAAAAACATCCTGATTGGTGTATTCATATAGATGGAAGAACAAGATCTACTGCTAGAAATCAGCTTATTTTAAACCTTGGAAGACAAGATGTTAGAGAATATATAATAGAAACTGTTAGTGATGTTTTAAGAAGTGCTAACATTGAATATGTAAAATGGGATATGAACAGAAACATGAGTGAAGTTGCTTCAACAGTTTTATCTGCTAACAGACAAAGGGAAACTTATCATAGATATATGCTAGGTCTTTATGAAGTTTTAGAAGAAATAACAAATAGATTCCCTAATATTTTATTTGAAAGTTGCTCAGGTGGCGGTGGAAGATTTGATGCAGGAATGCTTTATTATATGCCACAAGTTTGGACAAGCGATGACACAGATGCCATAGAAAGACTTAAAATTCAACACGGTACATCTATGGTTTATCCAAATGTAACAATGGGATGCCATGTATCAGCAGTTCCAAATCATCAAGCTCACAGAATAACTCCTTTAGAGACAAGAGGAACTGTAGCTATGTCAGGAAACTTTGGTTATGAACTAGACATAACTAAATTATCTAGTGAAGAAAAAGAAATTATGCAAGAACAAATAAATTTCTATAAAGAAGTTAGAAACACAATTCAATTTGGTGACCTTTATAGACTTGCTAACCCATTTGAAGATAATGATGTATCTTGGATGTATGTATCTAAAGATAAAAGAGAAGTTGTTGTAAACTTAGTTAGACAACACGCAACAGTAAACAGAGGCTTTACTAACTTAAAATTAAGAGGATTAGATAAAAATGCTTCCTATGAAATTGTTGGAGAAAATTTAACTTTAGGTGGAGATATTCTTATGAACTTAGGACTTAATATTCCTATGTTTGAAGGAGATTTTAAATCTAAAACATGGAGATTAATTAAGAAAGACTAATTAAAATTTTAAAAAACCATTACCTAGTTAAATACTAAATTAAAATATATAGAAAAGGATTGAATCTTATAGAAGTAATAACTCTTATTGATTCAATCTTTTTTGTTTAAGTCTATATTAAAATATTCGGTAATGTATAATTGATTGTGTAAACCTAAATATGGATATAATTCAAATATAT
>CAUWNL010000116.1:0-8644 GCA_963559995.1 uncultured Sarcina sp. | reverse complement strand
CCTAAATGATAGTAACTTTGTGCTAGATTATCAATAATAATATTACTAGAATTAATGCTAAAACAACTACTCCACAACATTTATTTAAACTCTTTATGTTATAATGATATAAGGATTTAATACAGAGAGGAATACTAATTATGGAAAAAGTTTATTTTAAAGCTATAGATTCTTATTCAAAAACAGATGAAATAAATAAAGGTGTCTATGAATTATTAGAAACTATAGTAAATAAAGAAAATATAGAGTTAGAAAATTTTATTCCCTTAAAAGTTCACTTTGGTGAAAAAGGAAATACTACATATATAAAACCTGATAATTTTAAAAGTATTGTTAACTTTTTAGGTGAAAGAAATATAGATAGTGCCTACATAGAAACAAATGTATTATATAAAGGGGAAAGAACAACTAGTGAAAACCATATAAAATTAGCTAAAGAACATGGTTTTACTGACCTTCCAATAATTATAGCAGACGGTGATCACGGTGAAAATTATAAAGATGTTGCAATAAATAAAAAACATTTCACTCACTGTAAGATAGGTGGAGAAATTGCAAACAAAGAACAGATAATAGTTATAAGCCATTTTAAAGGACATATGTTAGCTGGATTTGGTGGTGCTATAAAGCAACTTGCCATGGGATGTGCTGCAAGAGGTGGTAAACTTGCACAACATAGTAATTCCATACCTAAAGTTAACTTTATAAAATGCAAAAGCTGTAAAGCTTGTTACACAAATTGCCCTGAAAACGCAATAATAATGGGTAAAAAAGCAAAAATAAATGCAGATAAATGTGTTGGATGTGCCTCATGTATGACAGTTTGCCCATTTAACGCAATATCAAACAACTGGCTAGCTTCAATATCTAAATCTTTTAATGAAAGACTTGCTGAATATGCTTATGGTGCCCATAAAGATAAAAGGAATATTTATATAACCTTTGCCCTTAACATAACAAAAAAATGTGATTGCCATGGTCATGATATGAAGGTTATAGCTAAAGACCTTGGAATTTTTGTATCCATTGACCCTGTTGCTATAGACAAGGCTTGTTTAGATGTTCTAGATAAAACTGAAGGAAAAACAGTGTTTAAAAAAGGAAGATATACCCTAGACTATGCAGAAAGTATTGGTCTTGGCTCTACCAAGTATAAACTTGTAGAGATTTAAAACTTATTTACTATATTTAAGATGTTTTAAGATAGAGAATTACATTTTTAATTTTCTATCTTAAATTTATGTGTCATTTACGAGTATTTTATTTAAGATTATAATAACATAAAACGAATAGATTAAATTAAGATTGTGATTTAATCTGTTCGTTTACTTCTTGCAATATATTAAAATTTCTTTAGTATTTTATATTATTTTACACTATATTTTTCTGTTCTCTTATCCTTTATTACTCTATTATAGTTAAGACCATAGGCAAAATCATAAGAATTTCCTTCTGAGTCTACATATACTTCCATATCATGGGCAACATCCTCATATTGACCTTCTACTGTATTCATATCTTTTGGGAACTGTACAGGTAGTAATCCATTTGGTTCTTGCTTTCCTAAAATAACGTCAAATAATGCTCTATCACTTATAGAAAATCCAACTACAATTGCATCTACTTCACTTTCAAACTCACTCATTATAACTGGATTCTTAGCTTTCATTGCAACAACAATAGGAATTTCTTTTCCTGTTTCCTCTTCAGCCTTTTTAACTGCATCTATTGTATTTAAACATGCATCTAAATCATACTCATTTGCAATGATTGAAGTTTTTCCATAATAGCTACGATTTTCTTTAGAACCATCTTCTAAAATATCTCCAGCTATAGATTCTTTTCTAACATTTTCTCCATTTGCAGTATATGGTCTATATTGAAGAGATAGAGGATAATATCCATCTTCACTTAATCCAGGTGATGTGAAATTGCTTCCGTTATCTGGACTACTCATTCCTACAATTGCCATATCAACTTCACTTAAATCTGGTGCAGTAAATCCTATTGTTTCTCCAGCATCATTTAGTATTGGTTCATCAGTTACAACATCTTTAAAATAAAGTTTTGCAACATCTAAATTCATAGTAGCATTAGCTGTTGTTTCACCTTCTCCAAAAATACTATCAAAACCATGATATATAGTACTTGGTATATATACCACTTTATCTTTATAATCTGATGTTACATCTGCTTTTTTAATAGTATCATTAGAATTTTTAACCATAACAACTGAATCTAATTGTGCTTGATACCCAGCCTCTACTTTCTCTGAACTACCTACTATTTTTTTTGATTCTTCTACATCTAAATATGGATTTTCAAATAAATTAGTCTCCATTATCATCTTTGTTAAACGTTTTCCAGACTCAGCAAAACGTTCATCTGCTGAAATGTCTATATTTCCTGCCTCATAATCTTTTTGCCATAAATCATAAGCTTCAAGTACAGGTGTTTTATCATTATTTCCACCAAACATATCAACTCCAGACTTTAAGATTTCGTAGTGTCTTTCAGCTTCACTTAAGTTTTCTGCTCCCCAAGCTGTACCTATACGAGCTGTACTATTCTCATCAGTTAATGATTTAGTTACTCCCCAGTCTGTACATATAACACCATCATAATCATTGTCTTTTCTTAGGATATCTATCTTTTCACTATTATAAGCTGAACCCATTTTATTTCCCATAATTGCTTCTCCATCTTTATTGATGCCAATAGAATAGGAACTCATAACAGAAGATACAGTTTTTGTTTTTCCAGATAAATCAAGTCCTCCTTCTATAAATGGTATTGTATGTTCATTAAAGTTATCTCCTGGATAAACAGCATATTTACCACCTTTCATATGAGACTCTCTTCCACTTTCTCCTGCTCCATCCCCTGGAAAGTGTTTTATCATTACGCTAATTGAATCTGATGACCATCCTAAATCATTGCCATTTTCATCATAAGATGATTGTGCTCCATTTACATAGGCCTCTGTCATATCTGTAGTAAGCTTTGTATTTTCTCCAAAAGTTCCATCTACTCTAAGCCATCTAGGTTCTGTTGCTAAATCTATCTGTGGCCCTAGTGCAGTTGTAATTCCCATGCCTCTATATTCTTTAGAAGAAATTTTTGCAAATTCAAATACAGTATCAGGATTAAATGTAGCTGCAAGTCCTAAATTAGATGGCCATAAAGATATATCAGTTCCATCAACCATGTATTGATCCCCACTACCTGCTGTACTTCTTGGGTCTGAACTAAAGTTTACAGGTATTATAGGAACTCCCTCTTCACCTAAACTCTCTACATAAGACTGCATCTCATTGCTCCATAAAGCAGCAGCTTCAGTGTTATTGCTTCCTGCATTTAAAATATTTCTTAAGTTATCATCCTGTAAATATGTTTTTTGATCCTCTGTTAATCCATCTTCAATATTTCTCTCATGGCTACTAAATAGCATTAACCCTGCAATTTGCTCCTTTGACATTTTAGAAGCTAAATCCTCAGCTCTCCTTTCTATATCAAGTCTCCAATCTTCCCAATCATCTAATTCTCCATCTTTATCCATGTCTTTAAAAGCATATGTTATATCTCCATCTTTAACTTCTAATAATTCTATTCCACTACTTGTAGAATAACTTAAAGTTTCACCTCCATTTGGATTTGTAATAATGTTAAACTCAGTTTTACCATCTGATTTTGTTTCTATAGTATAGGTTTTCTCTTCTGTTGTACTAACATCAGATAATCCACACCCAGTTAAAATTGTAGAAGTAGCTAAAACTGCTGCAAGCATTGCACTTATTTTTTTCTTATTCATATTTTCCCCCCTAAATCATCATCTTTATTTCTAAATTATGAATATATAATTATTCATAATCCCTTACAATTATTAAAAATCAACTTTATAAAAATAAAAACCTAAATCAATACTAAATAAACTATAAAATACTATAGTTAACTTAATATCAATTTAGGTTTTGCCTACACAAAAGTAACAACCCATAAAATTGTACTTACTAATCCTCTATCATTAATTACTCAATTACTTACTTATTAATTCATTGCTAATTTAGGTATTGCCTGTGTAATCAGTTACAATCCATAATTACAATCTTCTACCTTAATATTAATTTTACTCTTATTACCATTAATTGTCGATAAATTATTAGCGATATTTGTATTTTTTACCTTTTATTATTTAGATATTTTAAATAAATTACCTAACCCATTTTTTATATCCTTAGAGTAATTATTAATAAAGTTTATTGCATAATCTTTCAATGTATTTAAATCTATATCATTTCTCTTTGAGCGATTGTATCTTTTACACATACATTGTAAATTGCTTATATTATCCCTTCCTCCACGACTTTGAGGAATTATATGGTCAATATCAACATCGTTTTTTCTTAACTTTTTACCACATCTAACACAGGTGTACCAACCATGATTAGACTTATTTTTTCAAACCATTTATCTCTATATCTTGCCATAAAGTTTTCTCCTTAGTTTTTTTATTTGTATTATACTACTTTGGTTTAGTAGTGTTAATTATCTATATCTTTATTCAATACCTTCATCTTTTCAATCACCCTTAAATCAAATAAAGCCATAACTTCTCATGGCTTTGCTTGATTTAAATTTATTCATAAAGAATAATTAACAACTACTGCTACTTTTTAATATAATTTTGTATATCTATATTCTTTATAGTTAATATAAAACTTTAAGTGAAATAATAAATATGTTTAATGCTATAAAATTTACATTCCTTATTGTTAATATAAAACGTTCTATGGGAAATATAGCCTGTAGAGGAACTTTAAGATTTACATTCCTTATTGTTAATATAAAACTGTAACTTTCCCTTTGACTAAGTCCATCCAGTAACCCCATTTACATTCCTTATTGTTAATATAAAACTCAATATTTTTTTCAGTATAAATTTTTAAGCAAGCTATTTACATTCCTTATTGTTAATATAAAACTATGCAACATAATAAAAGCAAAACTACTAAACAAATATTTACATTCCTTATTGTTAATATAAAACCCCAAAAATAAAACTAAATAAAATGGCTATTTCACTAGCTTTAAGTAGATTAATTATATCATAAAATTCATATTTTTGCAGTGAACCGTCAGTAAGTTTTTTATATTTTATAAAAATATTCTTGAAACCTAGCTATAATGATAGTTATAAGTATTTTATTCAATTTATCGATCCATTGCAAAGTAATAACTTTTTGATGCTGTTATATAAATAATAAGCAATCAAATTTATAAAAAATTATCAAAATCTTCTTCCTTTTTTTCTATATTTCTTACAAAACCTAACTCATTATATTCACATTCAATAACATCTATTTTATGATATTCACTTATTTCTAATATCTTATAATAATCTGACTTGCTTATTTTATCTATATCATATTTACCAACTGAAACAGTAAATTGTTTTAATTTATCTAATAGCTTAATTTTAGATAATGGTTTTATATCTTTATTTTTTAATTTATTAACTAAACTTTCTATAGTATATTTATTTCTATCATATATTATCTTAGGTATTATATCAAATGATACTATATCTCTTAAATGAACATCATTTTTATCTATTTCATAAGGTTTTATATCAGATATCCAATTATAAAATCTTTGATACTTTTCCCAATAGTCACTACCCTTAATTTTTTCTGTTGTTAAATATTCATTTATAATATTTAATTTATCCTGTTCTGATAAAACACCATCAATTTTTTCTAAAGCTTTTCTTGATAAATAATACATTTTTTTATCTATAAATCCTTTAGTACCATTAGTTAATAAATTTTTATTAGTATCTAAGAAAACAAAACAATTATAATTATCTACTGATTTTTCACCTTTTCTATTACATCTACCTAATCTTTGAAATAAACCATTTATATCTGAAATTTCTGTAAATAAGTAATCAAAATCAATATCTAAACTAGCTTCAACTATTTGAGTTGATATCCATATACCTGAACCTTCATTTTCTGTTTTACCAAATTCTAATATTTCATCTTCCTTTTCACCTCTTTCTTTTTTTATAAATTTACTATGAAGTATATTTAAACTATCAATATCTTCATCTTTATTTAATAATTCGTTATATATTTCTTGAGCTTTTTTTATTGTATTACAAACAACTAATATCTTATTACTTAATTTATTCTTTTTATTTTCAATATACTTTTCATATATTATTTCACTATCTATTTCTGAATTATAAGTTTTAACATTATGTCTCTTTAAATCGTTTATAAATACTCCTTCTTTAAATTTATTATCTGAAAGACCTTCATTTAATAAATCTTTTACAAAGGGTGCTAATGTTGCTGTTAAAATAGAAACTTTTCCACCAAATCTTATTATTTCTTTTATTCCGTATATTAAATATGCTAATAAATCTGCACTATACATTTGAATTTCATCAATAACAACTTTAGAATATGCTAGAGTTGTTAGTTTTAATTCATATCCTTTATATTTAAATACAAAGTCAAATAATTGATCTAATGTAGATATATTTAGTGGTATTGATAATTGTTTACTTTCTGTATGGTAACTTATAATATCCATTTCATCATTTGTATTATGAGAATTATAATAAGATAACGAATCTGAATGCAACAATGCAATTTTATGTTGAATATCATCATCTAAGATGGAATTAACTACTCTTTTATATATTGCATTTATAGCTGTTTTTAATGGAAGTATGAAAAAACCTTTATTATCTCCAATCCATAAAAGCCCAGCCTCTGTTTTTCCCATACCGGTTTGAGCAATAGCTATTATGTTTTCATTTCTATTGTCAATACAAAAATGTTGAAGTTCATTCCAATCTGAAGATTTATTTTCTTCTTTCCATGACTCTAATAATCTCTCTAAATTAAAAGTTAAAAAATCATTTTTATACTCTATATAAACCCCACCACTAGCACTATAATCGCACTTATTTACTAATCCTTTAATTAAAATAGCTTGTTTATCATTATGCATTTCCTTTATTCTTTTTGGTGTAGCCATTTTAATTTTATAAGTTTCAAATTCAGTTAAAAGTTTTTTAGACATTTCCTTTATTTTAGAATCAGTTAAAGCATTTAAATTATTACAATAATAATGATGAAATAAAATTGCAAAGGCTACTCTATAATAATCTTTCTCATTTTCAAAATTATTTTCATTTATAAGATAAAGAGAGAGCACATTATGTGCTACTTCTTTATTATCATCAAACTTTGTACCTTCCTTTATTCTTTTTTGAAATTCACTATTAGTTTTTCCATAATCATGATATTCACAGGCTATTTTGGTCATTTGGTATATATATTCATCCTTAATATAGTTCAACTCTTTAAGTATCTCAAGATTTTTTATTAAATCATCTGTATGTTCCCTTATACTCTTATTAGGTTTTGCCTTATATTCATTTAAATCCATAATCCACCTCTATATAAAATTAACTATATACGATTTATCTTCACTAACATCAAAATATAAACTATCATCTCCGCCCTCAGCTTTGTATTGTGAAATATACATAACTTTCTTTTTTTCAAATATTCTCTTCTTATTAACTATTTCATAATTTTTATTTAGGTAATACTTTGTTCCATTATAATATTTCTCATCACTCATCTTTATTGGCATTATTAAATCATTTTTATACAAATCATAATCTACATATGCAGAATTAAGACTTTCTATCGCTTCTTCCACTTCATCTACAAGTTCTACAAATTCAGCCTCTTTAACATCCACAAAATCTTCACTTCTTCCTATAGATTTTAAGTTATATATATTTTCTTTTATATCCATAAGAGTTGCTTTATCACTTCTTATATGAATTACTAATTCTACATTACTCAAAGTTTCATAATATTTTAAAGATGTTGTTAGACTTGCAAAGCGTGAATATGGTATTTCATAGTTTTCTTCTATATAATTATCAAGTTTTTCTTTTATATATTTATCAAGTTTTTTTATCTCATCTTCTCTTTTCTTTATAAACTCAAATTCCTTCGATTTTTTATCATATGTTTTTTTCTTGATTGTTAATGTCTTTTTTCTTTTTTTTATTAAATCAAATACTTTTTTTAACCTTTCCTTTTTAAACTTGTCAATACTATCATTTAAATCTTTAAGACATCTATACTCCTCTAAAAGTTTTTCATTAAATACTTGAATAGTTACTCCCTTTCTAAAGCTATTTCCTTGAGATTTTACCGCCTTTGCAACTCTCTCATAAGCATTAGATAATAAACATCCATTTTTCAACTTTACTAGAGTACCCCTATCATCCATAACAGAATTTAGGAAACAATAATCTGTATATGGCTCTAAGCTTAATGATTCATAATTTCCTTGTATGCTAATATCCATTGGTTTATACTCAGTATAATTACATGCCTCGTGAATAGCTCCTATTACTGTCGAAAATGGTGGTAAAGGATATGTCATTTTATTTACTGTAGTTTCTTCTTTTCTATAGTTAGCAGTACTTTGAGTTAATTTAATCCTTAAAGCTTCCATTTATTATACTCCATAATATTCATTAACTTCTTTTTCTAATTGTTTAAAGAAATTTCTTATAGTTAATGGCTTTAACTCTTCTTTTATT